>NZ_JBEYFP010000422.1:0-5219 GCF_040634455.1 Kitasatospora sp. NPDC007106 | reverse complement strand
CCACCCCCCCACACCCCCCCCCCCCCACCCCACCCCCCCCCCCCCCCGGGCGGGCCGCCCCCCCGCCCCCCCCCCCCCCGCCGTGGTTCCGCCCCCGGCCCGCGCACCGGCACCCCGCACCGCCGCCGTCAGCACACCGTGCCCAGGCTGAAGCCCGGCTCGGCCCGCACCTCGTCCAGCTCGACCGCCGCCGGCGCGTAGCCGCCGCCCTCGCTCTGCCAGGCCCACGCGACCTGCCGGTACTCGCCGCAGGCACCGGCCGACCCCTGCGAGCCGTGCAGCAGCGCCGCCCCCGGCAGCTCCCGGTAGAGGCCCGCGCACAGCACCGCGCAGACCAGGTCCAGGTCCTCGTCGTTGATCCGCACCACCCCGTCCTCCCAGTGCAGGATCCGGGCCTCCGCCTCCAGCCGGCCGCCCGGCGCCTCCACCGCGCACAGGAAGCGGTACGCGCCGAACCCGGCCCCGACCAGCATCCGGCGGAACAGCTCGGCGCCCCGCTGGTGCGCCTGTCGCACCAGCACCGCCGCATCCTCGGTGTCCCCGCCGTCCCCGCCGGGCACGCGGTCCAGCAGCAGCTCGACGTGGCGCAGCGTCAGACCGCTGTCCCGCGCGCGGACCAGCCGCGGCACGAAGTCGCCGACGAGCTCCTCGCCCTGGTACGGCAGCAACTGCGTCTGCAGTGGCGGATTGACCAGGTACCGGTCCCGGGAGACCGGCTCGGCCGGGTCCAGCCGGTGCAGCAGGCAGAAGTCGGCGAAGTCGTCGACGTGGAACATCCGGGCCTGCACGGTGCCGTACGTCCGGCGGGCCTCGGCCAGCAGCACGGCGGTGTCCAGCAGGTAGCTGTCGAAGTCCGCGGCGTCCGTGAGGCGCCAGGCGCGGGCCCGCTCGAAGTCCTCGGCGCTGGTGAGGATGCCCGTGACGAAGGCCTCCTCGCCGTGCGGACGGCCTGCGGCGGCGGCGTTGGCGGTGCAGCGGGAGGGCCGGGGGGCGCGGGGGTTGCGGGACATCGTCGACTCCTGCGGGGCGGTGCGGTCGGTCGCCCCTGTTCCTCCCCATCCCCGCGGGCCGCACACGCACCGGTTGTCACAGCCCTGTAACTGAAAGCAACGAGGCAGCGGCAACCGCCCCCAGGGGCACGGGCGACACCTCAGGGGCGCGTGGGTGGCCGGCCGCCCCCGGACGGACCCGGGTGATCGTCCGTCAGGACCTGGGGGCGCGGGCGAGTTGGCGGGACTGGGCGACCAGGCGGCCGGTCTCGTCCCAGATCTCGCAGTCCTCCTCGAAGTAACCGCCGGCCAGGTTCCGGGTGGCGTGCGCGACGCGGAGCCAGCCGGGCGCCGGCTTCGCCCGGAGGTGGACGGTGAGTTCGACGGTCGGCGCCCAGCCGGGCCGGCCGAGGTCGAAGGTGACGGGCGGCAGGGAGTCGGCGACGAGCAGCAGGAGCAGCGGGTCGGGCTGCCGCCCGTCGGCGAGCCGGAACCAGCCCTGGATGCGGCCGTTCCCGGAGGGCTGCCCGAGGGCCCAGCCGACGGTGGCCGGGTCGAGCCGGAGGTCGAACCGCTCCAGCAGCGCGGCCTGTTCGATGAGCTGCGGCGGCGCGTGCTCGACGCCGATGCATTCGTCCGGCAGCGGCATCACGGGCGGCAGGGCGCTGGTGGCGACCTCGGCGTCGAGGGTGTCGAGGTCGCCGAAGGTGGCGAGCACCCGGAGCCGTTCCTCGCCGTCCTGGAGGAGCGAGGCGGTGCCGGTGGTGAGGCTCCGGCCGCGGCGGACGGTCTCGGTGCGGACGGTGGCCGGGCCGGGGCGGGAGGCGGAGAGGTAGTGGCCGGTGATGGAGAACGGGTCGCGGTGGTCGCCGTTGGCGAGGGAGAGGGCGTGCCCGGCGACGGCGAGCAGCAGGCCGCCGTTGACGCCGCCGCCGATCTGCCAGCCCGCGCCGAGTTCGGCGTCGTACCGGCCGGGCTCCGCGGCGTGCGGGGTGAGTGCGATGCCCTGGTCGAACTCGCTGCGTGTCGCGGTGGTCATCGGTGGTACGCCCTTCGCCTCAGCCATTACTCACCGGTAGCCTACGCCTCCGCACGGGGCGGGCGAAGGCCCGGGAGCGGACGCCGGCCCGGGAACGCGCGAAGGCCGCCGGACCGGTTCGGTCCGGCGGCCTCTCGGGCCGTCCGTGCGGGGCGCGGGGCCCGGTCGCGACGGCTCAGTCGCGGCGGATCTGCGGCTTGAGATCCATGAAGCGGGCGAGCAGGCCGTTGACGAACGCCGGGGACTCGTCGGTGGAGTACTCCTTGGCGATCTCGACGGCCTCGTCCAGGACGACCGCGTCCGGGACGCCGTCCTCCCAGATCAGCTCGTAGGCGCCGATCCGCAGCACGTTGCGGTCCGCGATCGGCATCCGGTCGAGCGTCCAGCCGACCGCGTAGGTCGAGATCAGCTCGTCGATCCGCCGGGCGTGGCCGCTGTACCCCTCGATCAGCTGCATGGTGTACTCGCCGACCTGCGGGGTGGTCTCACCCGGCTTGGCCTCGCGTGCCCGGCCCACCCACTCGGCGAGCACGCGCTCGGGCGCGACCCCCCGGTGGTCGGCCTCGAAGAGGATCTGGAAGGCCCGGGTGCGGGCCTTGGTACGCGCGTTTGACACGATTACTTGACCCGGCCGAGGTAGCTGCCGTCGCGGGTGTCGACCTTGACCTTCTCACCGGTGGTGACGAAGAGCGGGACCTGGATCTCGGCGCCGGTCTCCAGGGTGGCCGGCTTGGTGCCGCCGGTGGAGCGGTCGCCCTGGACGCCCGGCTCGGTCTCGGCGATGGTGAGCTCGACGGCGGCCGGGAGCTCGATGTACAGCGGGACGCCGTCGTTCTGGGCGACCAGGGCCTCGAAGCCCTCGAGCAGGTACTTGGCGGCGTCGCCCACGGTGGCGGCGTCGACCGGCACCTGGTCGTAGGTGTCCATGTCCATGAAGATGAACTGCTCGCCGTCGCGGTACGAGTACTGCATCGTGCGCTTGTCGACGTTGGCGGTCTCGACCTTGATGCCCGCGTTGAAGGTCTTCTCGACGACCTTGCCGGTCAGGACCTCCTTGAGCTTGGTGCGCACGAAGGCCGGGCCCTTGCCGGGCTTCACGTGCTGGAACTCGACGACGGACCAGAGCTTGCCGCCCTCCAGCTTGAGGACCATGCCGTTCTTGAGATCGTTCGTAGAAGCCACGAGCGCACTAACTCCTGATATAGCTGTCAAGGAACCAAGGGCTGCGCCTCCTGCCTCCCGCTGGGCGGGCTACAGGGCGAGGAGCTCCTTGGTGGTGATGGTGAGCAGCTCGGGCCCGCCCTCCTCGAGGGGGCGCACGACGAGCGTGTCCTCGATCCGGACCCCGCCCCGCCCCGGGAGGTGCACCCCCGGGCCGACGGTGACCGGCACGCGATTGTCCAGTTTACCCATGTCGGCGGGTCCCAGGCGCGGCGCCTCCCTGATCTCCAGGCCGATGCCGTGTCCGACCGGGTGCGCCGGGCTGTCGGTGTGGCCCGCGGCCTGCAGCACCTCGCGGGCGGCCAGATCGGGTACGGACTCCGAGACGCCCGGGCCGAGCGCCTCGCGTCCGGCCCGCTGGGCGCGGAAGACCAGCCGGTGCAGTTCGACCTGCCAGGGCGCCGGGGCGGCGCCGATGACGAAGGTCCGCGCGGTGGAGACGCCGTACCCGCGGTAGCAGGCGCCGAGCACGACGGTGAGGAAGTCGCCCTCCTCGACCCGCCGGTCGGTGGGCTGGTGGGCCTCCAGGCCGGAGTGGCTGCCGGTGCCGACGGAGACCGGGAAGGCGGCGCGGTCGGCGCCGTGGTCGATCATCCGGCGCTCCAGCTCCATCGCCAGGTGCCGCTCGGTGCGGCCGACCAGGATCGACTCCAGCAGTTCGCTGAGCGCCTGGTCGGCGATCTCGGCGGCGATCCGCAGGTCGGCGATCTCGTGCTCGTCCTTGACGACGCGCATCCCCTCGACCGCGGTGCCGAGGTCGGCGAGCCGGACGCCTTCGGCGACGCCGGCGAGCGCGCGGTGGCGGCGGACGGTGAGGTCGTGCTCCTCGACGGCGAGGTCGAGGACCTTCAGCCGGCCGGCGGCCTCGGCGGCGGCCAGCGCGGTGTCGGTGTCGGCGGGCACCAGCAGTTGGCCGATGTCCGGCCCGAGCAGGTGCTCGCCGCCCTCCTCGGGCGGCAGGTCGTCGGGCAGCGCCAGCAGCGCCCGCTCGCGGGTGAGCAGCAGGCTCGCACCGCACGGCGGGCAGCCGGTGAGGTAGCGGACGTTGGAGGCGCGGGTCACCAGGGCCGCGTCGACCCCCGACGCACTGCAGTGCTCCCTGAGGCGCTCCCGCCGCGCCGCGTACGCATCGGACATGCCACGAGCCTACGAACTGCGGACGGCCCGCGCCCGTCGAGCCGGGCGGGCCCGGAGGGCGTGGTGCGGCGGGCGCGGGGGCGCGCACGGCGGGTCGCGGACCGGTCGGCGGCGCGGGGCCGAACGGGGGACGGATCGGCGGACGGACGGGCGGACGGGGAGGGGGCTGGCGAGTCGGGACCGGGCGGGACCGGGCGGGACCGGGCGGGACCGGGCGGGACCGGGCGGGAATGGAACGCCCCGGGCTCGCGTTGGAGCAGATACGAAAACGACTTCCGTTTCGGACAAGATGTCCGGGACCGAGGTTCGGAGCCACCGAGGAGGAGCAGATGGCCCGCAGCGAACTGCGTCCGGTCGTCCGGCTGAGGTCGACCGCCGGCACCGGTTTCACCTATGTGACGCGCAAGAGCCGCCGCAACGACCCCGACCGCCTGGTGCTGCGCAAGTACGACCCGGTCGCCCGCGAGCACGTGGCCTTCCGCGAAGAGCGCTGAGCCCGGCCGCAGGCCCCGTCCGGCACGTCCACCCCCGAAGGAGCAGCCCCCATGAAGAACGGCATCCACCCCGCCTACCGTCCGGTCGTCTTCCGCGACAAGGCCGCCGGCCGGTCCTTCCTCACCCGCTCGACGCTGACGTCCGCGTCGACGGTGGTCTGGGAGGACGGCACCGTCCGCCCGGTGGTCGACGTGGAGACCTCGTCGGCGAGCCACCCCGTCTGGACCGGGCACGCCCGCGTCCTGGACCAGGCCGGCCGGATCGAGCAGTACCGACGGCGGTACGGCCGCGACTGACCGCCCCGCGCACGACCGCGCCCCCCTCCCCGGCCGGGGAGG
>NZ_JBEYFP010000421.1:0-5230 GCF_040634455.1 Kitasatospora sp. NPDC007106 | reverse complement strand
GCCTTCTGGGAGCAGCAGGGCGGGTACCGCGACCACGGACGCCACGAGGAGACCAGCTGCTTCCCGATGCTGGACGCCGGCACGTCCGGGCAGCCCCGCGGCGCCCATGGCCGGCAGTCCGCCCGTGTTCCTCCGCAGGAAGGGCCCTTCTGTCGGCGTTCCACCGCGTGCCGGAAGGTTGGAGGGCCGAACGGCCCCGTCCACGGGGTACCCACGGGCCCGCCGGGGCACAACCGGCCGGCCCTGGCCGCCACCCGCGGGATGCGCTGTCCTGGGAGCAGAAGCCCGCGTCCCCGCGGGCGGCCCGGAGCACGGAGGACCGCCATGGCGCCCCCGACCCACCCGACGACCACCGCGGCCGGACGGTCGATCCTCGTCACCCGCGCCGACACCGCCGCCGCCGGCCGCACGGTGGTGCTCGACCTCGGGGGTTCCGGGCGGGCCGTGCTGACGTGTGCCGAGGCCAGGCAGGTGGCCGCGGGCCTGGTCCGCGAGGCGGCCGACGGGGACCCGCGCGGTGCGGGGCGCACCGAGGCGGTCCACCTGCGCGACGACCAGTACGCCGTTTCCGTCCGCGGTCATGTGCTCACCGTCGACCAGCCGGTCGCCGCCGGCGGCGCCGACACGGCACCGACACCGCTCGAACTGTTCACCGCCTCCCTCGCCGGCTGCGTCGCCCACTACGCGGGCCGTTACCTGGCCCGGCACGGCATCGACCGCGAAGGGCTGCGGGTGACCGTGGACCACCGGATGGCGACCGACCGGCCGGCGAGGATCGCCTCGGTGGAGGTCCGGATCGTCGCCCCCGGGCTGCCGGGGGAGCGGACCGCCGGGCTGCTCGCCGTGGCGTCGCACTGCACCGTCCACAACACGCTGACCCACCCGCCCGAGGTCACCTTCGCGGTGAAGGAGGCCGAGCCGTGCGCGTCGCGGACCTCATGATCTCACCCCCGGTGACCGTCCCGCCTGACAGCACCGCCGCCGAGGCGGCACGGCTGATGGCGGACCGGGCGATCGGCTGCGTCCTGGTGGCGGACAGCCGTGCCCTGCTGGGCGTCCTCACCGACCGCGACCTCGTCGTCCGTGTGCTGGCCGGAGACACGGACGCCAACACCTCGGTCGCCAGGCTGATGTCGGCCCCGCCCCTGACCGTCGACGCCGACGACGAGCTCACCGCCGCCTACCGGACGTTCCGCCGCACCGGGGTGCGCCGCCTGCCCGTCCTGCGCGACGGCGTGCCCGTCGGCGTCATCACCGTCGACGACCTCTTCCTCGACGTCCTGCAGCACTTCGCCGACCTGCTCGGCCCGGTCTCCCGCAGCACCCTGCACGACGAGGCCGCCGTGCCACCCCCGGAAAGGACCATGCCATGAACGACACCTGGAGCACCGTCGGCGACGTGATGACCCATGCGGTCGTCGCCGTGGGACGGGACGCGGACTTCCGGGAGATCGCCGACACCCTGCAGCAGTGGCAGGTGAGCGCCGTACCCGTGCTGACCGGCGACGGGCGGGTGATCGGCGTTGTCTCCGAGGCCGACCTGCTGACCGCCCAGGACCGCGAACCCGAGACCTACCAGGGCATGACCGCCGGCGGCATGATGACCGCGCCGGCCGTGACCGTCCACCCGGACAGCCCCATCGCCGAGGCCGGCCGGTCCATGGCCCGGATGCACCTCAAGCGCCTGCCGGTCGTCGACGCCGAAGACTGCCTGGTCGGCATCGTCAGCCGGGGCGACCTGCTCAAGGTCCACCTGCGCGAGGACAAGGAACTGGCCGGACAGGTCCGCTTCGAGCTGATCGCGGCCCTTCACCCGGCGGACGCCTCCGGCCTCGACGTGCAGGCCGAGGACGGGCGGATCACACTGTCCGGCACGCTCCCCGACACGGCGACGGCCGCGCTGCTGGAACACCTGGTGAAGGGCGTGCCGGGCGTCGTCGACGCCGAAGTCCGGCTGGGCGTCCCGGCCTGAGCGGTACGGGGAGCGGACGCGCAGAATCGGGGAAGAGACGACACAGGTGCAGGGAGGCCGCCATGGACCCGATCCGGGACGGCGACACCGGACAGCCCGTACGGGTGTTCCTGCTGGACGACCACGAGATCGTCCGGCGTGGCGTGAAGGACCTGCTGGACGCCGAACCCGACATCGAGGTCGTCGGCGAGGCGGGCACCTGTGCCCAGGCACTGGCACGGGTGCCCGCGCTCAAGCCCCGGGTGGCCGTGCTCGACGTGCGGCTCCCCGACGGCGACGGGGTCACCGTCTGCCGTGAACTGCGGGACCGGATGCCCGACCTGGTCTGCCTGATGCTCACGTCCTTCGACGACGACGACGCGCTGCTGGACGCGATCATGGCCGGGGCGGCCGGATACGTCCTCAAGCAGGTCAAGAGCGCGGACCTGGTCAGCGCCGTGCGCACGGTGGCGGCGGGCGAGTCGATGCTCGACCCGGCCACCACCCGCAAGCTGATGGAGAGCCTGCGCCACCACGACGAGACCGACACCGAGGCCCTGCTCGACCAGCTGACACCGCGCGAACGCGAGATCCTCGCCCTGGTGGGCGAGGGCAAGACCAACCGGCAGATCGGCAAGGAGCTGTACCTCGCCGAGAAGACCGTCAAGAACCACGTGTCGCGGCTGCTCGCCAAACTCGGGGTCGAGCGGCGCCTCCAGGCCGCCGTCCTGGCCGCGCAGGTCGACACGGAGCACCGTTCGCCGCGTGCGCACTGAGCCGGCCGGCCCGGCGGATCGGGCCGCTCGGCCCATGCGCACCCCGGCGCCGCGGGCGGACGGTGGGAGTGAGGGCATCAGCCCCCGACCCTGCTGGCCCAGGAGCCCGCGATCATGCGCTGGATCGACTGCGGCGCGAACGGGCGGGGCATCGCTGTCACGCGCCCCATCACCCGGCTCATCCGCAAGTGCTCGGAGGCCCCGCAGGATGCGTATCGGCCGGTCCCCGGCTGACCGAACACCCGGAGGAGCCGTCATGTCCACCGTCGCCCTCGACGCCGCCGCGCTGGAGACCCTGGTCTCCGCCGCGGTCGCCGCACCGTCCATCCACAACAGCCAGCCGTGGCACTTCAAGCTGCGCCCCGAGACCTCCACCCTCGAGGTGCGTGCCGTCGGCGAGCGGAAGCTGCCCCAGACCGACCCGCGGGGCCAGGCCCTGTACGTCTCGGTCGGAGCCGCGGTCTTCAACCTGCGCGTCGCGGCCCGCCACCTGGGCTGGGCGCCCGAGGTCCGGATGCTGCCCGACCCGGCCGAACCCGACCTGCTGGCAGCCGTCGAACTCGACCGGCCGGCCCTCGTCACCCTGCCCAGCACCGCCGAACTGTACGGAGCGATCTGGCACCGGCACACCATCCGCACCCCGTTCACCGGCCCGCCCGTCCCAGCCGTCGTCCTCGCCGACCTCGTCGCCGCCGCCCGGGCGGAGGAGACGACGCTCGACATCCCCGGCCCCGAGGAGACCGAACGGCTCCTCCACCTGACCGCCGAGGCGGAACGGACCAACACCACCGACATCGGGCGCCGGATCGAGAGCCGCGCCTGGATCCAGGAACCCGGCGGACCGCCGCTGGGCATACCGCGCCGCGCCCTCGGACCGCAGGACGCCGCCGGCCACCTGCCGATGCGGGACTTCTCCGCCATCGACCCGGCCGACCACCTGCCGCCCGCCGCCTTCGAGACCCACCCGTGCATCGCCGTCCTGGCCACCCACCAGGACCGCCCCGTGGACTGGCTGCGCGCAGGGCTGGCCCTGCAGCACGTCCTCCTGGTCGCCACCGTCCACCAGGTCCGCGCGTCCATGTTGCACCAGGCCCTCGAATGGCCCCACGAGCGGTGGGCGACCCGCGACCCGTCCCAGGGGCCCGGATGCGTGCAGATGATCCTCAGGCTCGGCTACGGGCCCGAAGGCGCCCCCACGCCGAGGCTCCCGCTGACCGACAGCATCGACGAGGACGAGACCGAGCACCTGTGAGCTCAGGCGGCCGGCAACGGAACCCGCCAGACCAGCTCCGTGCCGCCCCCGGCGCGGACCCGGGCGTCGAACCCGCCGCCCATGGCGGCCGCCCGCTCGGCCAGGTTGGCCAGGCCGCTGCGCCGGCCGCCCTCCGGCAGGCCGATGCCGTTGTCCGTGATCGTGAGCACCAGGTCGGCGCCGGCGGCGAGCTCCACCTCCACGGAGGTGGCCCCGGAGTGCCGGGCGGCGTTGGACAGCGCCTCCTGCAGGACGGCCAGCGCCTCCTCCGCCGCCTCGGGCGGGGCGGTGACGTCGATCAGACCGGTCATCCGCAGTGCCGGGGTGAACCCGAGGACGGCGGCCGCCCGGTCCACGGTCTCCACGACCCGTGCCCGCAGCCCCTTGCCGGCCGGTCCCGACCGCTTGGCCCGCAGACCGAAGATGGTCGACCGGATGGTCTTCGCCGTCTCGTCGAGGTCGTCGATGGCCCGGAGTACGCGCTCGGAGGCCTCCGGGTGCTCGATGAACCGGATGGCGCCCTGCAGGGTCATCCCGGTGGCGAAGAGCCGCTGGATGGCCAGGTCGTGGAGATCCCGGGCGATCCGGTCGCGTTCCTTGAGCAGGGCGACCTGTTCGGAGTCGCGGCGCCGCTCAGCGAGCTCCATCGCCACGGCCGCCTGTGCGCCGAAGCCCTTCAGCGGGGCGGACTCGTCCGCGTCGAAGAGCGGTGCGCCCTCGGCGCGGGCGAGCATGAGCACGCCGCGGATCCCGCCCTCGGCGGTGCCGATCGGTACGGCGAGCGCGGGCCCCAGGCCCTCCCAGCGCGGCGGTCCGGCGGTGATCCGCGGATCCTTGCGGACGTCCGCGCTGACGGCGAGGTCGGCCGACTGCACGGCCGCGCCCATGAAGGAGCCGGAGACCGGCAGCACCAGGCCCCGGTGGTCGGAGCCGCGCAGGCCGACCGCGATCCGGACCTCGAGCTCGTCCGTCTGCGGGAGGCAGAAGGCCACGACCGCGAGGTCCGCACCCGCGATCTGGGACGCGCGGGTGACCAGCAGGTCGAGCACCGCCTGCTCCGGCTCGCCGGACAGCAGGCTGCTGGTGACCTCGGCACCCGCAGCGAGCCAGCGTTCCCGCAGCCGTGCCTGGCTGTAGAGGCGGGCGTTGTCGATCGTCACGCCCGCGGCCACCGCCAGCGTGGCGAGCACCGCCTCGTCCTCGGCGTCGAACCCGCCGCCGCCGCGCTTCTCCGCCAGGTAGAGGTTGCCG
>NZ_JBEYFP010000420.1:0-5238 GCF_040634455.1 Kitasatospora sp. NPDC007106 | reverse complement strand
GTCATCTCGCATGCCGCAGAGCGTAGTCCGTGGCGGAACAGGATCGAACAGCCGGGACGGAACGGATCCGGCGCCGCGCCGGCGGCCTGGGGTGCGAGAGCGCGGGTTCACTCGGCGGGGGAGGGTGGCGGTGCGGCGTTGGGCGAGGAAGGTGAGCTGCGGCGGGATTCGCGATGCGGCCGAGGACCCGCCACCGCCGCTACCGTGACCGTTACGATGAGATGACGAGATGTCACGGGTTCGGGGGAGAGCTGATGCAGGACGAGATGACGCCCGGTGGGCCGCAGCCGATCGTGGCGGGGGAGTGGCAGCCTCCGGCGGAGCTGAACACCGGAATCCCCCACCCTGCGCGGATGTACGACTACTACCTGGGTGGCAAGGACCATTTCCCGGCCGATCGGGAGGCTGCCGAGAAGATCATCGCGCTGATGCCTGATGCCCGGCTCGGGGCGCGGATCAATCGCGAGTTTCTCGGCCGTGCGGTGGAGTTCGCGGTCGGCTCCGGTATTCGGCAGTTCCTGGACATCGGCACCGGGATCCCGGCGATGGGCAGCACCAGCGAGGTCGCCCACCGAGTCGCTCCGGATGCCCGCGTGGTCTACGTCGACAACGACCCGATCGTCCTCACCCACGCCCGTGCCCTGCTGGCCCACCACCCGGCCGGGCACACCACGGTTCTCCACGCAGACCTGCGTGACCCGGTCGCCATACTCGCCGATCCGGGCCTGAAGCAGGCACTTGACCTCTCCCGGCCGGTGGCCCTGATGCTGGTGGCGGTGCTGCACTTCGTCCGGGACGAGGAGGGGGCCGCCGAGACGGTGGCCCAGCTGCGGGACGTCTTGGCGCCAGGGAGCATGCTGATCCTCTCGCACGGCACGCAGGATCTGATGTCGCCGCAGGCGGCCGAAGAGACCACCCGGATCTACCGTGGTGCCAGTTCGCCGCTGGTCCTGCGGGCGCGGGCCGAGGTGGAGAAGTTCTTCGGGGACTTCGAACTGGTTGATCCCGGACTGGTGCAGCTTCCGCTGTGGCGGCCGCAGGGGCAGCTGCACCAGGGCTGGCAGGAGGCGGCTCCGGCCTACGGGGGAGTTGCTGTCAAGCGGTGACGCGAACTCCCGGCGCCGAGCCCGGCGGAGCCGGCTCCGCCGAGGGCCGACGCTAGAGATCGTCTTCAAAGGCGATCAAGTAGCTGGAAGATCACGGTTGGCGTGATCCGCCGCCATGAGCTCTCGGATGTCGAGTGGGGCTTCTGTCTCGGCTCCCATCGAGGTCAGGGACTGGGCGGCACCTCGGCGGGAGCGGGAAGGAGATGGCCTCTAATACCCGGAGACCACCCGCCGGCTGGTCGGCCAGTGAAGCCCAACACCTTGCTCCGGCAGCCGACAGCCGTCCGGATGCCAACGAGGGCGCGTCGGACCCCGCCGGGCTGGCCCCGTGCAAGCAGCTGCAGCGCGAGCACCACGTCGAGGCTCCAGGCACCCCGGCCGGGTCGCCACCCTAGGTCAGCCGTGCCTCACTGGGTGATCGTCGGCGGTGGCGTCGAGGACATCGACCCCGACGCTGTGGGTTGGCGAGCGCGCAGCGGCGCGGCGCGCCGACGAAGGGGCAGGGGTTCAGGCAGCTGACCGCACAGATTCGAGGAACTGCTTGACACCCTCGGCCCGCTGGTGCGGCAGAAATCCGGCCTCGAGGGCCTTGATCTGGCGGATACAGCGGGACGCCCCGATCCGCCGGGCGAGGGCCAGAGCCTGGTTTGCGGTGGCGGCGCTGTGGTCGATCTCGCCTTGTCGGAGGAGGCTTTCGGCTTCGTAGGTGAGGAAGACGGCGCGGGTTTTGTCGCGGGCTGTGGGCAGGAGGGCGACGCCCTGGGTGATCTGGTGGTGGGCGGGGCCGGGGCATCTGCGTGAACACTGTCGTCCCGGGAGCGATCCAGGTCGACGCCGAGCACACCCTCCCCGCACACCACCGCGCCAGGCCCGAGGACCAGCTCGCCCGGCAATGCGTCCCCCGCCGGGGCCAGCCCGACGACGTCGCCGCCGCCATCGCCTTCCTCGCCAGCCCGACCGCATCCTTCATCACCGGCCAGACGTTGCACATCGACGGCGGCTGGCTGCTGCACTGACCACCCCGTTCCACCGACCACGAGGGAGAACCCGCCCCATGACCGAACGCGTCCGAGCCGTCCTGATCACCCCGCACAACACCACGCTCCTGATCAAGCGCATCCGCCCCGGCATCGACCCGTACTGGGCGATCGTCGGCGGCGGCGTCGAGGACACCGACACCGACCGCGAGGCCGCACTCCTGCGCGAGATCAACGAGGAGATCGCCGGCGACGCCGAGATCCTGCGCCTGCTCCACCAGATGGACAACCCCAAGGGGGAGACGGAGTACTACTACCTGGCCCGCATCGAGAAGTGGGACTTCGACAACCGCACCGGCCCCGAGTTCGCCCGCACCGACCGCGGCGAGTACATCCTCGAAGAGATCCCGCTCACCCAGGAGGCCGTCGGATCGCTGAACCTCATGCCCCCGCAGTTCAAGGACGTCCTGTGCGAGGCCATCGCACGCGGCGAGCTGATTCCCGCGCCATAGAACGCAGCGCGGCATGGGCACGCCCATCCTGCTGGCGAATGCCCCTTCGAGGGCGGCCAGCCGGGGCCACCTCAGCCCGGCCAGCCGCCATCTCGTCGCGCCGGTAGTGACGCGAGGGTCTGTACGGTGACCGGCTCTGGCTCACATCCGGGATGCTGTTGGTGATCTTCAAGGGTTGTGGGTGCGAGTCCCGTCATGGAGTTGCCTGCACAGGCGCGTGAAACGGCTGGCCGGACCGATCTCGCTGCCGTCCGGCTGATGCTGGCGGAGGCGGACGATGTTGGTTCCGGCTGCGGTGAGGACGTGCCGGCTGCGAGCACCTCGACTGGCCGCGCTGGGCCCTGAAACACCTCTACGCCCCCGCCGGGATCATGGTTGGGCTGGGCGTTGTCCACAGTCCGTGATCACGGATCGGCCCCGGATACGGACCGCAACCGCCACCTACCCCTCCGCGCCGGACAGATGACTCCCCAACACCCGCTGCCCACAGCCGCACTTACACAATGTCACCAGGGTCCTGTCGCTGACAGTAGCGGGAGCTGGCAGCTGTACGGGAGACCGATGAGAGAGGAGAATAAGAGCGACCGCTGAAGGACGGTGCGTCATGTGCGAATACCTTCACACCCTTCCCGCGAGCCCGTGCCCCCACCGTGCGGCCGCCGATTGGTGACTGACGGTCATGTCAGCGCGGAACCCGGTCCTTGGCCGACGGCTAATCACGCTGCTGTTCAGCGGCTTACTCTTCATGGCCTGCGGCCTTCTCGCGTTGCCGGGACAGGCTTGGGCGGGCGCCACTATCTCACTCAGCCGCGGGCACGGAGTGGTTGGCGACCAGGTCACGGCCTTCGGTGACGGCTTCGGCGCATGCCAGGATCCGGTCAAGGTCACCTTTGACTCCGCTGCCGTGGGCAGCGACATGAGCGGCGGAGACCACTTTCAGGTGGCCTTCGCTGTACCCACCTGGGCCACCCCTGGACAACACAGCGTCGTGGCGAGTTGCGCGAACGTCCTGGCGCAGCGCGCTGGGGGAGTCTCACCGGTAGAGTTCCTCGGCGCGTCCCTCAGGGTTGCCGCGACGTTCACGGTTGATAACCCTGAACCGGAAGCGAAGGCGGACCCGGTGATCGTCCTCGACACATCACAGGGACGGGCGGGCGATACGTTCGGGATCACCGCGACCGGCTATCTCTGCGCTGGTCTCTCCGACGTCGAGCTGTGGTGGGACGAGGGCAGCGCGCTGGACACTGTCACGGTCGACGAGGAGGGCCGATTCAGCACCATGATCGAGGTCCCGCAGGACGCAGAGGCCGGACAGCATGAGGTGCAGGCGGTCTGCGCGGACGACTCCGCCGTGCAGGACAGCGCCGTCTTCACTGTCCTGCCAGCTGATTCCGGGGCCGGTGGCGGGAACGGTGGTACCGGCGGTGGTGGGAACGGTGGTACCGGCGGTGGCGGGAACGGTGGTACCGGCGGTGGCGGGAATGGCGGTACCGGCGGTGGCGGGAACGGGGTCGGGCTCGATAATTCCGGCTCTGGCGGCCTGCCCGTTGGGCTCGTGGCTGGACCCGTCCTCGGCGCAGTGGTACTGGCAGGCGCCGCTGCGACCTACTTCTACCGCCGCCGGTCACCCCGTGCAGCCCATGCCCACGTCACGGCCTCGCTGCTGCCGGCCAGCTTCGCCGACATCGATATTCGGGTTACCGAGCCCGGGAGCCACAGCCGGCCGACCCGCACCGTCCGGCTGGAACCGCGTGCGGACCCCGGCATCCAGAGCGTCGAGGAGCAGTAGACATGACCACCACTCTCCAGCAGCCCGTCACCGCACGGGACCTGCTGCTCCTCCCGGATGTCGGCGAGCACGTCGACACGCTCGCCGCAGCCCTGCACGATCGCGGGGCGCTCGACGATCTCATCAGCGGCGCGCACGGGCTCACCGCACCGGTCGGCCGGGCCGTCGAACGGGAGGTGGCCTCGGTGGTCAGCGGCTTCCTCGCGCTCGACCTCTTCGACCTTGTGGCCGGCGGCTGGCGTCGACACACCGCCCTGCGCCAGGCCGCCCGGCGGACCAGGGACGAACCCGGCAGCGAAGAGGTGGTGGCCCTGGCGAAGCACCGCATCACCTCCGTCCATCGTCCAAAGGTCGATGTCCTGGTGGACGGTTCCCGGATCGGCACCCTGGATGTAGACCTCAAGGTCGTATTTGATCTGGAGGGGCTGGTCGGCGTTGTCCGGCAGGCCCGGCTGATCGCCGTCCGGGCCGGGTCTTGCATGGTCACGGGCTCGCTTGCGGTGCAGCGGATCGCCCTGGCTCAGCAGTCGGGTCGCATCAGCCTCGGCCCGACCGTGGAACTGCGCCACGGCGTCCGACTTCTGCCCGACCCCGACCCGCAATCCGACCCTGGCAGCCAGCGGTAGCCTCCCGAGAACTGCCCGTCTGCCTCGCGCGGACTCGGAGTGGGCGGTCGTGTGCGATGCAATGCCGGTGCCGGGATGGCTGGAGGGCCGGGCGGGCAGCCGGAGGTTTACTGCCACCGGCAGATGGTCGGCGCGGTGCGCTACCTTGTCGCGGCAGGCCCAGTTCATCCCGCTCGACCACGATCCGGCGCCGGGCGGGGCCGCGCTGGAGCCGCTGCTCGGCTGGCT
>NZ_JBEYFP010000419.1:0-5246 GCF_040634455.1 Kitasatospora sp. NPDC007106 | reverse complement strand
CGCCGATCCGCGGGGGGAGGCCGGCTTGCGCCGGTGGGCGCGGCGTTCGGTGGCGCGGTGGGCGAGGTCGGCGCGGTACCCGGTCGGGCCGCCGTTGCGCATCACCTCGCGGGTGATCGTCGAGGTCGGCCGGTCGAGGCGCCGGGCGATCTCCGCGTAGGGGAGGCTGTCGGCCAGCCCCAGTGCGATCTGCTGGCGTTCCTGCTGGGTGAGCCTGCCTCCCGGCATCGCGATCTCCTCGGTGCTGCTGCGTCGTGGACCTGACCGCGCCACTATAGCGTTCACTTCTCACCCATTGCAATGATCGTCGCCGTCCTCGTTGCGTTCCTTTCAGATCGGGTGCAACGATTTCTTGGCTCTGACGTGCAGTGATCGCAGTCCAGTGCAACGAATATGTTGCCGACATGTGGAAAGCAACGTAGCGTTTCCGTTGTCAGAAACAAGGAGCGAGCACAGGAGAGCACGATGCAGACCTTCGACACCCCCGCCCCCGTCTCCGCCGTCCTGGACGTCCCCGCCGGCCGCGTCCAGCTCATCGCCGCGGACCGCACCGACACCGTCGTCGAGGTCCGGCCCGCCGACCCGTCCAAGAGCCGCGACGTCCGGGCCGCCGAACGGACCACCGTCGCCCACGCCGACGGCGTCCTGCGGATCCACGCCCCCGAGCCGCAGAACCGGCTCCTCGGCTCCTCGGGCGCGGTGGAGGTCACCGTGCAACTGCCCGTCGGCTCCCGGATCGAGGGCAGGTCCGCCGCCTCCGAGCTGCGCGGCGTCGGCCGCCTCGGCGACGTGGTCTTCGACGGCGCGTACCGCCGGATCAAGCTGGACGAGGCGGCGAGCGTCCGCCTCACCGCGGTCGACGGCGACGTCGAAGTCGGCCGGCTGGGCGGCCCCGCCGAGATCAGCACCACCCGGGGCAGCATCCGGATCACCGAGGCCGGTCGCGGCACCGTCGTGCTCAGCACGCAGTCCGGCGACATCTCGGTCGGTGCCGCCGCCGGCGTCTCGGCCGCCCTGGACGCCGGCACCGGCCACGGCCGGATCAGCAACGCCCTCAAGAACGACGGCAGCGCCGAACTCGACATCCGCGCCACCACCGCCCACGGCGACATCACCGCCCACAGCCTCTGAACGACCGGGAGCAGCACGGCCCGGCGCACCCGAACAGCACGCACGCCCGACACCAGCAGGGGGAACACCATGACGAAGAACAGCCCGTCCGCGACCGCTCCGAGCTGGACCGGTCTGGTGCCGGTCGACGACACGGCCCTGGCCGTCACCGACACCGGAGGCCCCGGCGTGCCGGTGGTCTACCTCAACGGCCAGTTCGCCACCCAGGGGTACTGGCGCCGCGTCGTCGCCGACCTGGGCGCGGGGTGGCGGCACCTCACCTACGACGAGCGGGCCCGCGGCCGGAAGTCCGGGCGCTCGGCGGACTACTCCTTCGAAGCCGCCGTCCGGGACGTCGACGCCGTGCTCGCCGCCCGGGGCGTGGACCGGGCGCTCGTGGTGGGCTGGTCCTACGGGGCGTTCGTCGGGGCGCACTGGGCGGCCCGCAACCCGGAGCGCGCCCTCGGAGCGGTCATGGTCGACGGCGCCTTCCCGTACGACTGGCTCGACGAGGCCATGGAGCAGCGGATCCGCAAGCAGTTCCGGCAGTGGAGCCGGTTCCTGCCGCTGCTGCGCCCGACCGGGCTGACCCCGCGGATGACGGCCGACCAGATGGCGGACTGCAACATCGAGCTCGGCCGGATCTCCCGTGAGCGCGAGCTCGGCCCGGTGCTGGACGGCATCACCGTCCCGGTGCGGTACGTGGTCGCCTCGGGCTCGTCCCTCGGCAGCCGTGGCGACGAGCAGGAGCGGATCCGCACCAGCCTCGACGGGGTGACCGCCCGCAACCCGAACATCGCGGTGAGCGCGAAGGTCGCCGGCAACCACGGCGCCCTCCTCAAGAAGGACTTCCGGGCCATCGCCGACGCCGTGCGGGAGGTCGCCGCCCTGGCCGACACCGGGCGCTGAGCATGGACGCGTCCGTCCGGGACCCCGCCGACGCGCCGGTCCCGGACGGCGCGTTCAATGGCCCGGTGATCACCACCACTGTCGAGCTGGGACCCGTCACCGCGCCGTCGGGCGTCCTCGTCCTGGGGATGGCCGGCTGGATCGACCAATGGTCGGAGTCGGGTGCACCGCTGTCGGTCCGGGCCGCAGCCGCGGCAGCGGTCGGCGGCGGGCACCTGCGCGACGACGAAGCCGAGGCCGTCGCCGTTCCGGCCGCGGCGGACCGTCCGCTGCCCGTCCGGGCGGCGACCGCGCCCTCGCTCTTCGACGGGGAGCCGGTCGTCTCCGTCCTGGAGGTGGACCTCGGGCTGCCCTGGCCCGACGGGCACTTCGACGGGCCGGTGCCGCTGGGGGAGCTGCCCGTCGACCGGTGCGGCATGGTCGTGGGCGATGCGGTGGCCCTGGACTCCTTCGTCGGACTCGGGGGCGAGTCCGTCGACGGGCTCGCCGACCTGACCTACTGGGGCCGGGAGGTGGAGGCCGCCCGGGCCGAGTTCGGCGGCGAGCGGATCCAACGGCTCGGCGGCGACCTCGACGGCTGGCTCGACCTGCCCGAGGCCGAGGCGTGGCGGCTCGGCGAGCGACTCCACGACTGGGTGCGCAGCGGGCCCGGCATGGGCCTGGTGCACTCCGTCCAGCGGCACACCCACTTCCACCTGATCGAGCGGGCCGGGCAGAACCACCCCCTGCTCGCGGGCACCCTCGACCTCGCCGGCAGCCGCATCCTCGGCCTCGGGTGGGACCCGGGCGACCACGCGGTGCGGCACAACGGCGAGCGGGCGTTCGGCTGCGTCCATCCCGTCGCCCTCCACCGCAGCGGGGACTCCACCGTCCTGCGCTGGACCATCCCGGCCGAGGAGGACGAGCCGGACGACGGCGCCCCGGACCGGCCCGGCGACGGGCAGACCGTCTGACGGCAGCGGGCGGGCTCCTTCACGCCCCCTCACCCCGCAGGCCCCGGGTGACCTTCCGTGGTGGCGGCGACGCTGCTGACGGTCCAGTCCCTCGGCCGCGCGCACATGCAAAGACTTCGTTGCAAAGAAATGGTGGCAATCGCTAGGCTACCGGACATGACGGAACATCAGCCTGCCGTTCAGTCCGCCGTGCGCAGCCTCGATGCCCGCTCCCTGCGCGGTCTGGCGCACCCGCTGCGGATGCGCCTGCTGGCCGCGCTGCGGCAGGGCGGCCCGGCGACGGCGACGAAGCTCGCCGCCCGGCTCGGCGAGTCGTCCGCCTCGGTCAGCTACCACCTGCGGCAGCTCGGCGCGCACGGCTTCATCGCCGAGGAGCCTGACCGGGGGACGGCCCGTGAACGCTGGTGGCGGGCCGAGCACCGCGGCCACCGGTTCGACCGGCTGGAGGACTTCCTGGAGAACCCGGACCCCGAGGTGCGCGGCGCCATGGACGTGTTCCTGAAGGAGGTGGCCGCCGTCCACGCGCGGGAGCTCGACGAGTGGCTCGCCGGCACCGGCGACTGGCCCGAGGAGTGGCGCCGCAGCTGGGACATGAGCGACTTCACCCTGCGCCTGACGCCCGAACTCGCGCGGGAACTCGCCGTCCGGGCACACGAACTCGTGCAGGGCTTCCGGGAGCGGGCCGCTGCCGACGAGGAGGGGGCCCTCCCCGTCCGCGTCCACCTGCACGCCTTCCCCCTGCCGAAGAGCTGACCCCTCGCGGCCTGGCCCCGGCAGCCTGGCCCCGGCGGCCTGATCCCCGAAGCCTGACGCCGGAAGACCTGATCCCCAACGACCGCCCGGAGGGCACGCCCATGACCGTCGCCGCCCGCTCCCGGGCCGACGAGGCCCGAGCCACCCCGGACCGGCGGCCACTGGTCGCCCTGCTGACCGCGAACCTCGTCTCGATCACCGGCAACGCCCTCGCCGGCATCGGAGTGCCGTGGTTCGTCCTGCAGACCACCGGCAGCGCCTCCCGGGCGGGTCTGGTGGCCTTCTGCCAGATGCTGCCGCTGGCGCTGTCGGCGCTCGCCGGCGGACCGGTGATCGACCGGATCGGACGCCTGCGCGCGTCGGTGCTGTCGGACGTGGTGTGCGGTGTGGCCGTCGGGCTGATCCCGATCCTCCAGTGGGCCGGCGGCCTGCGGTTCTGGCAGCTGTGCGTGCTCATGGCGGTCAACGGGCTGTTCCAGGCGCCGGGCGAGACCGCGCGCCAGGTGCTCACACCCGATCTCGCCGGCCGTGCCGGCGTCCCGCTCGCCCGGGCCATGAGCCTGTACACCAGTGCGTCCGGAGGGGCCCGGCTGCTGGGAGCCTCGGCCGCCGGCGTGCTGATCGCCCTGTTCGGGGCCGGCCAGGTCCTGCTGTTGGACACGGTGACCTTCGCCGTCTCGGCGCTCCTGGTCGCCCTCGGCGTCCGGCACGTCTCCGCCGCCGCCCCCCGCCGGGACGGGCCGCCGGCGAGCCTGCGCAGGTACCGTGACGAACTGCGCGAGGGCCTGGCCTTCCTGGTCCGTCAGCGGCTGCTGCTCGCCATCACCCTGGTGCTGATGGTCACCAACGGACTGGACCAGGGATGGCGGTCGGTGCTGCTGCCCGTGCACGCCGCGCGCGACCTCGGCGGGTCGGTCGACCTCGGCCTGCTCGCCGGCCTCTTCGCGGCGGGAGCGCTCGGCGGTTCGCTGCTGCACGCGGTGGTGGGGGACCGGCTGCCCCGCCGGTCGCTGTACGCGTTCTGTCTCCTCGTCAGCGGAGCCCCGCGGATGCTGGTCGCGGCGTTCGCGCCCGGCCTGCTGCCCCTGGGCGTCACCCTGGCCGTCGCCGGTGTCGCCGCCGGGATCCTCAACCCGATCGTCTCGACCGTGCTGTACGAACTCGTGCCCGACCCGCTGCGCAGCCGGGTCACCGGCGTCCTGGCGGCGGGCGTGCTGCTGGCGACCCCGGTCGGCGGTCTCGCCTGCGGCTACCTGGTGGACCGGGCCGGGCTGACGACCGCCCTCGTGCTGCTCGGCGGGGCGTACCTGCTGATCACGCTCTGCCCGCCGGCCTTCCCCGCCTGGCGCCGGATGGACAGCACGGGCGACGCCGGGGCCCGTCCGTAGGCGCCGGAACGGCCGCGTGGCCGGACGCGTGGCCGGACGCGTTCCGGGCCGGGCGGCACAGGCGGCAGAGGGCGGCCGGAGCGGTCACATGGGCCGGAAGCATGCCCGGCGGCCGGGAGGGGACGGCGGCGAA
>NZ_JBEYFP010000418.1:0-5300 GCF_040634455.1 Kitasatospora sp. NPDC007106 | reverse complement strand
CACCGCCCTGCTGGTCGCCGCCCGCGCGGTGGCCGGCCTGCCGGGCCTGCGCCGCCGCGACCGGGAGGCGCTCACCCGCGCCGTCACCAAGATCGAGGACGCGGCCGGCGAGAGCGCCGAGTCCAGCGCCCGGGTCGGCGTGACCTTCGAGGCCGAGGGCCAGGTCTTCGCCGACATCGACCGCGCGCTCACCGAGGGCCGCCGGCTCTGGCTGCGCTACTGGTCGCACGGCCGCGGCGGCATGACCGAGCGCGAGGTCGACCCGATCCGCCTGGTCGCCGAGGGCCACACCTACCTCGAGGCCTGGTGCCGCACCTCCGAGGACCGCCGGATCTTCCGGCTGGACCGGGTCGCCGAGATCAAGGTGCTCGACGAGCCCGCCGACCCGCCGCGGATCGAGCCGCGCGACCTGTCCGCGGGCCTGGTCAACCCGGCCGCCGACGACCCCGAGGTGATCGTCGAGGTCGGCCCCGGCGGCCGCTGGGTCGCCGAGTACTACACCCACGACAAGGCCGAGGAACTGCCCGACGGCGGACTGCGGATCACCCTGCGCAGCGCCGACCCGTCCGGGCTGCGGCCGCTCGCCCTGCGGCTCGGCCGGGACGGCCGGATCGTCTCCCCGCCGGCCCTCGCCGAGCAGGCCCGCGAGGCGGCGCTCGCCGCCCTCGCCGGCTACCCGGAGGGGCAGGCCTGACGGGTGGGGTACGGCACCAGATTCCAGGTCTACTGCTCGCAGTGCCGGGAGAAGGTCGAGCTCCCGGCGGAGGACTTCCGGCTGGTGCTCGGCCCGACCCGGGAGCGCACCTTCTACGGCTTCGTCTGCCCGGAGTGCGGGGTGTCCGTCCGCAAGCCGGCCGGGGAGAAGATCGTGCAGGCGATGACGGCGGCCGGGGTCAGCACCATGCGCCTGCTGCCGGTGGAGGGCTGACCGACCGGTAGGGTCGTGCCATGCCGTGGACCCTCACCGCCGCCGTCCTGCTGGCCACCGCCGGCCTGCTCGTCCTGGGCCTGCTCGCCGTCCGGCTCTGGGCGGACGTCCGCTCGCTGGCCCGCGCGGTCGACTCCGCCTCGCGGGCCCTGGCCGCAGCGGCGGCCGACCTTCCGGGCCGCTGACCTCCCGGACGGCAGATCTGCCGGGCCGCCGACCTCCTGGACGGCTGACCTCCCGGGCGGCCGACCTCTCGGGCCTCCGATCTGCGAGGCCGATCACCGGACCGGTGTTCCCGACGGCCGGGTACCCTCGTGGCAGGCCCCGCGGTGCGGCCGGGGCCGCAGTGGGACGGCGGTTGCCGGGCGGCAGCCGGCAACGACTACCATCGCCCGCAACGGGGAGGACGCGCCCCGCTGAGGGAATGGTGGTGCACATGCGCATCTCGCCGACGGCGATCCTGGTGGTCGCGGTCCTCGCGGTGCTGCTCTTCGGGGCGAAACGCCTGCCGGACGCCGCGCGGGCCCTCGGCCGGACGTTGCGCATCCTGCGCAGCGAGGCCAAGGCCCTGCGGACGGACGGCGCCGGTGCGCCGCCGCAGGCGCGGCCCGCGGCGGAGCCGGCACCGATGACGATCAAGCGGGCACCCGGGTCGGGCGACGCCCGTCCGGTCGGTGCCGCCGACCACGGCGCGGCCCCCCGGGGCTGAGCCGGCACCCACGGCCATCGGGGGCCCGCCGTCCGGCGGGCTCCGTCGTACGAGTTGAGGACCGGGCTTGAGCAAGTCTTCCAAGGCGCCGAAGCCGCCGAAGGACCCCGAGGGCCGGATGGCGCTCGCCGACCACCTGCGCGAGCTCCGCAACCGGGTGGTCAAGTCGGTCCTGGCCATCGTGATCACCACCGTCGTGGCGTTCTACTTCCACCGGGAGCTCACCAACTTCCTGCTCGAGCCGCTTCCCTCGTGCGGTGAGAAGGGTCTGACGGCCACCGGCGAGCGGTGCGGTGTGGTGTCGACCATCGGCCTGCTGACGCCGTTCACCCTCGCGTTGAAGGTCAGCCTCACGGCCGGCGTGGTCGCGGCCACCCCGATCTGGCTGTACCAGCTGTGGGCGTTCGTCGCGCCGGGCCTGCACAAGCACGAGCGCAAGTACTCGATGAGCTTCCTGGCGGCGGGTGTCCCGCTGTTCCTCGCGGGCGCCGTCCTCGCCTACCTGATCCTGCCCGCCACCGCGAAGATGCTGATCTCCTTCGCACCGACCGAGACCGTGCCGATCATGCCCGCCGAGGACTACCTCGACGTGGTGACCCGGATGGTGCTGGTCTTCGGCGGTGCCTTCGAGCTGCCGCTGCTGCTGGTGATGCTGAACCTGATCGGCGTGCTGAGCGGCAAGCGGTTGCTCGGCTGGTGGCGCGGCATGGTCATGGGCATCACCGTGTTCGCCGCCTTCGCCACCCCCAGTGCCGACCCGCTGAGCATGCTCGCGCTGGCCGCGCCGATCTGGGCGCTCTACTTCCTGGCGGCGGGCATCGCCGTGCTCAACGACCGCCGCCGGGCGCGGCGCAACCCGGACGCCGGGCTGGGCGACGAGGAGGCCTCGCACCTGGACCTCTCGGTCGAGGGCGTGGACGGCCCCGAGTCGATCGAGGCCTCGGCCGCCCCCGAGGCGCCCGCGCCGGTGCCGGCCGCCCGCACCGAGCAGATGGACGACATCACCTGATCCGCGCACTCCACCGGAAGCCCCGGACCGCCGAGCATCCGGCGGACCGGGGCTTCCGGCGTTGGGGCGGCTTCCGGCGCTGTGCCGGGGGCGGACGGGTCCGATGGGGTGTGATGGGAGTGACGGGAAGAACCCCGCCCGGGGCGTCCCGGAGGAGGCGTGCAGCATGCCGAAGGTGACCACGCAGAGCCCGGCCGACGGGGCCGCGCCCGCCCTCGCCCGGCGCGGAGAGCTGGAGGGCTGGACGGTCGACCACGTCGAGTTCCGGCAGCCGGTGGACGGTGCGGCGGCGATGGCCGGCGGTTGCAGCTGCCCGCACTGGGGGTACGTGCTCCGCGGCCGGATGGCCTTCCGGTTCGCCGACCACGAGGAGGTCTTCGAGGCGGGCGACGTCTTCCACCTGCCGCCGGGCCACGTGCCGCGGATCGCGGCCGGTACGGAGATCGTCCAGTTCAGTCCGACCGCGCAGCTCCGGGCCTTCGAACAGGCGGTGGCCACGGCGGCGGAGGACCGGCCGGGGTGACCCTTCCCAGCCGCTGAGCCATGTGACATATTACTGTGGTGCTCACGCAACCCAGCCACGACGTCGTGGTGATCGGCGCCGGCGTCGTCGGCGCCGCCTGTGCCTACTACGCCGCCCGGGCCGGCCTGCGGGTCGCCGTGGTCGACCGCGGCCCGGTGGCCGGCGGCACCACCGGCGCCGGCGAGGGCAACCTGCTCGTCTCCGACAAGGAGCCCGGCCCCGAACTCGACCTCGCCCTGCTCTCCACCGGCCTCTGGCGCGAGCTCGCCGAAGAGCTCGGCCCGGCCGTCGAGTACGAGCCGAAGGGCGGCCTGGTGGTGGCCGCGGTGCCCGCCGGCCTCGACGCCCTGCGGGGCTTCGCCGCCCGGCAACGGGCCGTCGGGGTGCAGGCCGAGGAGATCCCCGCCGACGAGCTGCCCGCCCTCGAACCGCACCTCGCCCCCGGCCTCGCCGGCGGCGTCCACTACCCGCAGGACGCCCAGGTCCAGCCCGCCCTCGCCGCCGCCCACCTGCTGCGCGCCTCCGGCGCCGACCGCCACCTCGGCGAGACCGTCCGGGCACTGCGGACGACCGCCACCGGCGCCGTCTGCGGCGTGGTCACCGACCGTCGGGAGCTCGCCACCGCCGCGGTGGTCAACGCCGCCGGCACCTGGGGCGGCGAGGTCGCCGCCCTGGCCGGGGTCGACCTGCCGGTGATGCCGAGGCGCGGCTTCGTGCTCGTCACCGAGCCGCTGCCGCGGATCGTCCGGCACAAGGTGTACGCCGCGGACTACGTGGCCGACGTGGCCAGCGGCTCCGCCGCCCTGCAGACCTCCGCCGTGGTCGAGGGAACCCCCGCCGGGCCGGTGCTGATCGGCGCCAGCCGGGAGCGGGTCGGCTTCGACCGCACCCTGTCGGTCGAGGTGCTGCAGCGGCTCGCCGCGCAGGCCGCCGCGCTGTTCCCGGTGCTCCGCAGGGTCGCCGTCCAGCGCGCCTACCGCGGCTTCCGCCCCTACCTGCCCGACCACCTGCCCGCCGTCGGCGCCGACCCGCGGGTGCCCGGGCTGTACCACGCCTGCGGCCACGAGGGGGCCGGCATCGGGCTCGCCCCCGCCACCGGCCTGATGATCGCCCAGCAGCTCACCGGGCAGCCCACCGCGCTCGACCCGGCGCCCTTCCGCGCCGACCGCTTCCCGGCCCCCGCACCTGCGGGCACCGGCGCCGAGCAGGCCGCCACCGGGCCGTCCGTCACCGACCGAGGAGAGGCATGACCGCGGACCGCACCCCCGCCCGGCTGGCCGACGCCAGGCCGGGGCCGGGCCACACCATCGAGTTCGACGGCCGGCCGGTGCCCGCGCTGCCCGGCCAGAGCATCGCCGCCGCCCTGTGGGCCGACGGCATCCTGGCCTGGCGCCGCACCAGGGTCGGCGGACGGCCGCGCGGCGCCTTCTGCGGCATCGGCGTCTGCTACGACTGCCTCGCCACCGTCGACGGGCAGCCCAACCGGCGCACCTGTCTGATGCCCGCCGAACCCGGCACCGTCGTCACCACCCAGGAGGGCCACGGCCGTGCCGACCTCGCCGTCTGACCCGACCTCGCCGCCCGTCCCCACCGCGGAGCCGTACGACCTCGCGGTGATCGGGGCCGGACCCGCCGGGCTGGCCGCCGCCGTCACCGCCGCCGGACTCGGCCTGCGCTGCGCCCTGCTGGACGCCGCCGAACGCCCGGGCGGCCAGTACTACCGGCACCCCGCGCCCGGCCTCGGCGCCGCCCGCCCGGACCGCCTCCACCACCACTGGCCCGCCTTCACCGCCCTGCTGGCCCGCCTGGACGCCCAGGTGTGGGCCGGCCGGATCGACCACCTCACCGGCCACCACGTCTGGACGGCCGAGCCGGGCGAGCCCTGGCGGCTGCACGCCGTCGTCGGCCCGGCCGGCAGCGGCAGTGCGGTCGTCGAGGCGCGCCGGGTCCTGCTCGCCACCGGCGCCTACGAACGGCAACTGCCCTTCCCCGGCTGGACGCTGCCCGGGGTGGTCACCGCAGGCGGCGCCCAGGCCATGCTCAAGGCCGGACTGGTGCTGCCCGGCCGCCGGATCGTGGTCGCAGGCAGCGGGCCGCTGCTGCTCGCCGCCGCCGCCTCGCTCGCCGCGGC
>NZ_JBEYFP010000417.1:0-5302 GCF_040634455.1 Kitasatospora sp. NPDC007106 | reverse complement strand
CCTCCGGTCCGGCCGGCGGTGACCGCTCCCCCGTGCCGTACCTGCCGGAGGGCCTGCGCTACGACCCGCAGGAGGGCGCGGGCGAGGTGCAGACGCCGCTGCTCGGCGCGGCCGCCGACGACCTGCTGATCGGCGACCGGGTGTGGTTCCGGCACGCCAAGGCCGGCGAGCTGTGCGAGCGCTTCGCGGAGCTGCACCTGGTCGAGGGCGACCGGGTGGTGGAGACGGTGCCGACCTACCGCGGCGAGGGGCGCACCTTCCTCTGAGTCCTCGGAGGTGGGTGCGCCCCCGCCGGGTGGCCGAGGATCCGTCAGGTGCCGCCGGGGCCGCTCACCTGGGCGGTGGCGATGCCCTTGACGATGGTGTCCATCTGGGCGAGGTCGGGCGCCTTGTCGGCGATGTCGAAGCCGAGGTGGACGGCGACCAGGCTGCCCGCCTTCGCGCCGGGGAAGACCACCGTCTCCACGTAGCCGTCGTTGCCCTGCGGGGCGTCGACCTTCCAGCGGACGAGGTAGCCGCTGCGCCCGGCGACGGTGACCGCCTCCGACTTGAGCTCCTCGTGGGACTTCACGTCGCCGTAGGCCTCCTTGGCCGCGGCCGCGATGTCGGTGAGGGCGGCCTGCTTGGCGTCGCTGCCCTCGACGGTGTCGGTGAAGGCGCCGCCGAGCGAGCAGGTGCCCTTGCCGTCGGGGCAGGTGTACGAGCCGATGGAGAGCGCGGCGTGCCCGTCGGGGGTGGTGGCGCCCTGCCAGCCGGAGGGCACCGGCAGGCTGATGCCGTTCACCACGTCGACGGCGGTCGAGGCGTTCCGGCCGCCGCGGCCGAGGCCGTTGCCGCCCTGGCCGTTGCCCTGGCCACTGCCGTTCCCGCCGCCCGGGCCGTCACCGCCCTGGCCGTTCCCGCTCCCCCCGCCCTGGCCGCCGTTCTGACCGGGGAGGCCGGGGAAGCCGAAGCCGTCCGAGCCGTTGCCGCCGAGGCGGTAGCGGCCGTCGAAGGGCCGGGCCGCCGAGGCCCCGTCGCCGTCGTCGTCCATGGCCAGGTAGGTGATGCCGGATCCGACCGCGAGGCCGGCCACCGCGGCCACGGCCGCCGCCACGACCACCGGGCGCGAGGGGCGCCGGCGGGGCTTCGGCGGGGCCTGGACGGCCGTGGGCATCTCCGGGTAGCGCACCGTCGGCCCGTCGTCCAGGACGCGGCCCTCGATCACGGTGGGCCCGTCGCCGTCCGCGGCCGCCCCGGGGGCCGCTGCGGGAGCCTCGGCACCGGGTGCGGGCGTCTCGGCACCGGGTGCGGGACGGGTGGTCGCCGTCCAGCCCTTGCCGTCCCAGTAGCGCTCGGGCCGGGGGTCGCTGGTGTCCTTCGGGTCCGGGTACCACCCGGCGGGAATCTGCTCGCTCACGCCATCGAATCTAAGGGCGGGCGGATAAGCGCCATATCAGCAGGAGGGTCGAAACGCCCTGTTCGCGATGAGATTACGGTGAGAATCGGACCAGGCTGCCGTTGACCCCGGCGGAGTCGTCGCTCGCGAGCCAGGCCGCCGCGGCGGCGAGCCGTTCCGCGTCGCCGCCGCCGAGCGCGTTGAAGCGGATGCCCTCCGGCCCGAAGGCGTCCGCGAGCTCCCGGGTGAGCGCACCGACCCCGGCCGCGGCGACCGCGGCGGCCAGCCCGCCCTCGGCCGCCGGACCGGCCAGGTTGACCACCGACCCGTGCCCGTGCCGCCGCAGGTAGGGCAGGGCGGCCCGGCAGCAGAAGAAGACGGCGGTCAGCCGGGTGTCCTGGACGACCCGCCAGGTGTCCGGCGGCACCTCCAGCGCCGGGCCGTCGGCGGGCGGCGCCCCGCACGGGCCGTTCACCACCGCGTCCACCCCGCCGAGGGTCTCGTACGCCTCGTCGAAGAGCGCCTCCACCATGTACTCGTCCAGCGGGTCGGTGTGGACGAACAGGCCGCCCACCGAACGGGCCACCGCCTGCCCCGCCTTCTCGTCCGGGTCCGCGCACACCACCCGGGCGCCCTCCGCGGCGAGCCGCCGGGCCACCGCGGCCCCGGCCTCCCCCGCGAATCCGCTCACCCCGGTCACCACCGCGACCCGGCCGGCCAACCGCCGGGGCACCCCCGGTTCCGCTCCCGCCATCGGGCACCTCCGCCACTCGCCGAGCACGTTCCGACACGACACGGTTACCGTACGTCGTACCGCCGACGGCGGTGGTGTGGCGCGTGCCGCACTGCCCGATCGCGCCGCGGCGGCCCGTGAGGAGGCAGAATGCCCGCCATGACTCCTCGGCCCGTGATCGGCATCAGCACTTCCGTCCTCGACGCGGCCTGGGGCCGCTGGGACAGCATCCGCACCGTCCTGCTGGCCGAGCGCTACCCGTCCGTGGTGCAGGCCGCCGGCGGGCTCGCCGTGCTGCTGCCGCCGGACGCGGCCGAACACGCCGCCGACGCCGTCGCCCGGATCGACGCGCTGGTGATCGCCGGTGGCGCCGACATCGACCCTGCCCGCTACGGCGCCGCCCGCCACCCCGAGACCGACGGCGGCGAGCCCGAGCGGGACGTCTGGGAGTCCGCGCTGCTGCGCGCCGCGCTCGCCGCCGAACTGCCCGTGCTCGGGATCTGCCGCGGCATGCAGCTGCTCAACGTGGTCCGCGGCGGCACCCTGCTGCAGCACCTGCCGGACGTGGTCGGCCACCACGGCCACATCGGCGCACCCGGCACCTACGGGCGCCACGCGGTGCGGCCGGTGCCCGGCACCCTGCTCGGCGAGCTGCTGCCGGACCCCTCGGTGGACGTCCCCACCTACCACCACCAGGCGGTCGACCGCCTCGGCCAGGGGCTGTCGGTGTCCGCCTGGGCCGAGGACGGCACGGTCGAGGCGATCGAGGGCGCCGGGTTCACCCTCGGCGTCCAGTGGCACCCCGAGCAGGGCGACGACCTGCGGCTGATGACCGCGCTGGTACGGACCGCGGCCGCGGTGCGCGCCCAGGCCGCCGTCACCGCCTGACCCGCGCCCGGCCCGGCCGCGCGGGGGATCGCGGCGCCGTCGCCCGGACGGCCCTGCGCGGCAACGACAACGGTCACCAGTGCAGGCTTTGGATCTTCGTCCGTTCTGGGGTTCACTTCGGGTGCGGGCGGTGTCCGCCGCCCGCACGGGCAGCACGTGCACGAGAGGACTCCGATGGCCGGCGAGCACGAGCACGACCGCGGCGCGCACGGGACGGCCCTGCACGAACACGGCGACCACGACCACGCGGCGGACGGGCACGGCGCCCACCACGGGCACGGGCACGGCGGGAAGGGCCACGCGCACGGCCACGGGGTGTCCGCCGACGCCGATCGCCGCTGGCTGGTCTCCGCCCTGGTGCTGATCACCGTCTTCATGGCGGGCGAGGTCGTGGTCGGCCTGGCGGCCTCCTCGCTGGCGCTGATCTCGGACGCCGCGCACATGCTGACCGACGCGGCCTCGATCGCGCTCGCCCTGGTCGCCATGCGGCTGGCCGCCCGGCCCGCCCGCGGCGGCTACACCTACGGCCTGAAGCGGGCCGAGATCCTCTCCGCCCAGGCGAACGGCGTCACCCTGCTGGTGCTCTCCGCCTGGCTCGGCTACGAGGCGGTCACCCGGCTGATCGACCCGCCGGATGTGCACGGCTCGCTGGTGCTGTACACCGCACTGGTCGGGATCGTGGTCAACCTCGCGGCCACCTGGTGCATGTCCCGGGCCAACCGCAGCTCGCTCAACGTCGAGGGCGCCTTCCAGCACGTGCTCACCGATCTCTACGCCTTCATCGCGACCGCGATCGCCGGCCTCGTGGTGATGCTCACCGGGTTCGTGCAGGCGGACGCGATCGCCTCGCTGGTGGTGGTGGGGCTGATGCTGCGGGCCGGCACCGGGCTCGTCCGCGACTCCGCGCGGATCTTCCTGGAGGCCGCCCCGGCCGGCGTCGACCCGGACACCGTGGCGGACCGGCTGGTCGCGGTGCCGCTGGTCGAGGAGATCCACGACCTGCACATCTGGGAGATCACCTCCGGCGAGCCGGCGCTGTCCGCGCACATCCTGGTCGCCCCCGGCGGGGACTGCCACGCCGTCCGCCGCGAGCTGCAGCGCCGGGTCCGCGACGAGTACGGGATCGCCCACGCCACCCTCCAGGTCGACCACGTCGGCGAGGAGGGGCCGCAGGAGCTGCTGCAGATCGGCCGCTCGGCGGAGGCCGACGGGCAGGCCGCGGCCGACGGGCAGGAGCACTGCGCGGACGCGCACGGCCCCGTGCACCGCAGCGGTCCGCACCGGCACTGACGGCTCCCGGCCGTCGGACGGGTACGGCATGATGCGGAGGGTGACCGCACCGCGACTGATGCTGCTCGACACGGCGAGCCTCTACTTCCGTGCCTACTTCGGTGTCCCGGAGTCCCTGAAGTCCCCCGAGGGCGAGCCGGTGAACGCCGTCCGCGGGCTGCTCGACTTCATCGCCCGCCTCGTCCAGGACCACCGGCCGGACCAGCTGGTCGCCTGCATGGACGCCGACTGGCGCCCGCAGTGGCGGGTCGATCTCATCCCCACCTACAAGACGCACCGGCTGGCCGCCGAGCCCTCGGTCGAGGGCGAGGAGGAGATCCCCGACACGCTCTCCCCGCAGGTGCCGGTGATCGAGCAGGTGCTCGACGCCCTCGGCATCGCCCGGGTCGGCGCCCCCGGCTACGAGGCCGACGACGTCATCGGCACCCTTGCCACCCGCGCCGCGGGGCCGGTGGAGATCGTCACCGGCGACCGCGACCTCTTCCAGCTGGTCGACGACGCCCGCGGCGTCACCGTGCTCTACCCGGTCAAGGGCGTCGGCTCGGCCGAACGCATCGACAACGCCCACCTGCTGGAGAAGTACGGCGTCGGCGGGGCCTCGTACGCGGACATGGCCGCGCTGCGCGGCGACGCCAGCGACGGCCTGCCCGGGGTCAAGGGGATCGGCGAGAAGACCGCCGCCCAGCTGATCCAGAGCTACGGCGACCTGGCCGGGGTGCGCGCCGCGGCCGCCGACCCGACCTCCAAGCTCACCCCCGCCCGGCGGAAGAACCTCCTGGAGGGCGCCGCCTACCTGGACGTGGCGCCCACGGTCGTCCGGGTCGCCACCGACGTGCCGCTGCCCGCCTTCGACCCGGCCCTGCCCGCCGAGCCCCTCGACCCGATGGCCCTGGAGGCGCTCGCCGAACGCTGGGGCCTCGGCGGCTCGCTCGAACGCGTCGTCGCCGTCCTGGCGGACGCCGCGTCCTGATGCGGCTGCGGGGGCGGTGCCGCCGGGCGCGCGGGGATCACCC
>NZ_JBEYFP010000416.1:0-5305 GCF_040634455.1 Kitasatospora sp. NPDC007106 | reverse complement strand
CCCGCCGCGGGGGCGGGTGCGCCGTGCTGCCGGGCCGGCCGGCGGCCGTCCGGGGTCAGCTGAAGCTGTGCTCGGGCGCCGGGAAGGTGCCCGCGGTGACCTCGGCCGCGAACTCGCGGGCGGCGTCGCCGAGGACGGCCCGCAGGTCGGCGTACTGCTTGACGAACTTCGGCACCCGGCCGGCCGTCATGCCGGCCATGTCCGTCCAGACCAGCACCTGGGCGTCGGTGCCGACACCGGCGCCGATGCCGACGGTCGGGATCGCCAGCTGCTCGGTGACCTGGGCGGCGAGCTCGGCGGGCACCGCCTCCAGCACCACGGAGAAGGCGCCGGCCTGCTGCACGGCCTTGGCGTCGCGCAGCAACTGGTGGGCCGCCTCGTCGCCGCGGCCCTGGACGGGGTAGCCGCCGAAGGCGTGCACGGACTGCGGGGTGAGACCGATGTGGGCCATCACCGGGATGCCGGCCTCGACCAGCAGCTCGATCGAACGGGCGCTGCGCTCGCCGCCCTCCAGCTTCACCGCGCCGACGCCGGCCTCCTTCATCAGGCGGGCGGCGTTGTGCATCGCCTGGGCCGGCGACTCCTGGTAGGAGCCGAAGGGCATGTCACCGACGACGAGGGCCCGCTTGGTGCCGCGGACGACGGCCGCGGAGAGCATCACCATCTGGTCCATCGTCACCGGGACGGTGTTCTCGTAGCCGAGGTGGCAGTTGCCGGCCGAGTCGCCGACGAGCAGCACCGGGATGCCCGCCTCGTCGAAGACACCGGCGGTCAGCGCGTCGTAGGCGGTCAGCATCGCCCAGCGCTCGCCGTGCTGCTTGGCCCTGGCCAGGTCGCGCACGGTCACGCGCCGGTTGGTGATGCCGCCGTAGAGCACGGTGCCTTCCTGCGACTGGGCAGGCTGAAGCGGAGAAGCGTTCATCGAACAGGCTCCTGAAGGGTTGTCGTCTCGTGGCGCCGTACGGCGTCCCCGGATCTGCTCCCATGCTTGCACGCCGCCCGCCCGCCGCAAAGACCCGGGGCACGGGCCGTCCGTCACGCTCCGCCCGCCGTCCGGCCCGGAACCCTTTACCCAGAGTTTGCGATACGGGTCCGTCTCGTATCGAAAAAGGGGCTACGCTTGAGCCGAACGGGTTACGAGACGCCATCGGCTCGTAAGTCCGCACAGGTCTTTTTCGTACGGACGGGGAATCCACACCATGACCACCGCTGCGCCACCGCACACGTCCGAAGCCGTCCACCGCCGACGCTGGGCGATCCTGGGCACCCTGATCCTCGCCCTGCTCGTCGTCGTGCTCGACAACTCGATCCTCAACGTGGCGATGAAGACGATCGCCCAGCCCGCCCCCACCGGCCTCGGCGCCAGCCAGAGCGACCTCGAGTGGGCGATCAACTCCTACACCCTGGTCTTCGCCGGCCTGCTCTTCACCGCCGGCCTGCTCGGCGACCGGCTCGGCCGCAAGTGGTCCCTGCTCGGCGGCATGGCCGTCTTCGGCCTCGGCTCGCTGCTCTCCGCGATCGCCGACAGCCCCGGCCAGCTCATCGCCTTCCGCGCGGTCATGGGCCTCGGCGGCGCCTTCGTGATGCCCGCCACCCTCGCGATCATCATGAACGTCTTCGACCGCAAGGAGCAGCCGAAGGCGATCGGCATCTGGGCCGGCGCGGTCGGCCTCGCCATCGCCATCGGCCCGATCACCGGCGGCCTGCTGATCGAGCACTTCTGGTGGGGCTCGGTCTTCCTGGTCAACGTCCCGATCGTGGTCGTCGCCCTGGTCGCCATGTCGGTCCTGGTGCCGAACTCGAAGGACCCCAAGCCCGGCAAGCTCGACCCGATCGGCGTGGTGCTCTCCGTCATCGGCCTGGTCGCGCTGATCTACGGCATCATCAAGGGCGGCGAACTCGCCGACTTCACCGCCCCCGGCGCCTGGGTGCCGATCCTGGTCGGCGTGGTCGCGCTCGCCGCCTTCGTCCTCTTCGAGCGGCGCACCGCACACCCCGCGCTGGACGTCACCTGGTTCCGCAACCGGGTGTTCTCCGCCTCGGTCGTCGTCATCGGCGTGGTGTTCTTCGCGCTGATGGGCGTCTCCTTCTTCGGCGTCTTCTACACCCAGAGCGTCCGCGGCTACAGCGCCCTGCAGTCCGGCATGCTGATGCTGCCGCTGGCCGCCGCCCAGATGGCCTTCGCCCCGCGCGCCCGGCTCGTCGTCGACCGCTTCGGCGTCCGCGCCACCTGCGCCGGCGGCATGGCCCTGATCGTGGTCGGCTTCCTCGGCTACCTGCTGCTCGGCACCACCACGCCGATCTGGGTCCTGGTCGTCATCGGCTTCGTGATGGGCGCCGGCATGGCCCACGTCATGCCGCCGGTCACCGTCGCCATCATGGGCTCGCTGCCCCGCGAGAAGGCCGGCGCCGGCTCCGCCATCAACAACACCTTCCGCCAGGTCGGCGGCTCGCTCGGCGTCGCCGTGCTCGGCGCGGTGCTCTCCACCGTGTACCGCGACGGCATGAGCGACCACCTCGACAAGCTGCCCGCCGGCATCCGCGAGAAGGCCGGCGAGTCCCTGGAGGCCACCCTCGCGGTCGCCGACCGCACCCGGACGCCGGGCCTGGTCGCCCCCGCCGAGGACGCCTTCGTACACGCCATGCACGTGGTCGCCGGCCTCTCCGCCGGCATCACCGCCCTCGGCGTGGTGCTCGCCCTGGTGCTGCTGCCCGGCAGGGCACCGGCCGCCCCGGCCGCCGGCCCCGCCGCGGACGCCTCCCCGGCCGACAGCGAGCCGCGCCCGACCAGGGTCTGAGCACGTCAGGAGAGAATGGCGCCATGCACACCGAACCGACCGTCTCGGCATGCGGCGCCGACGAGGACGGCCCCGCCGCGGAGCTCTGCGCCCCGCGCCGGGGCCGCCCGCGCAGCGAGGCAGCCGAACAGGCCATCTTCGCCGCCGTCGAGGACCTGATGGAGTCCGGCAAGAGCCTCTCCGAGCTGTCCGTCGAGCGGATCGCGGCCGCCGCGGGCGTCGGCAAGGCCACCATCTACCGGCGCTGGCCCAACAAGGAGGCCCTGTTGGTCGAGGTCGTCGCCCGGCTGGAGTCGCCGCTGCCCGAGCCCAGCGGCGGCACCGTCCGCGAGGAACTCGTCCGCATGGTCGACTACATGCGCAAGCGCGGCCTCGCCAAGCGCTCCCGCTGGATGCTCAAGTCCGCGCTCAGCCAGATGAACGCCTGGCCCGAGCTGCGCGAGGCCTACCAGGAGCAGGTGGTCAAACCCCGCCGCGAACTCGCCCGGGCCATCGTCCGCCGCGGCGTCGACGAGGGCGTGCTCCGTTCGGACCTCGACGTCGAGCTGGTCTGCGAGATCATCATCGGCCCGATCCTGCTGCGCTCGGTGCTCTGGGACGAAGCCCCGCTGGACGACCCGGACCTCGCGGAGCAGATGGTCGACGCCGTCCTCAACGGGGTCGGCGCACAGCCGTCCGGAGGGCGTTCCCGCTGATCGGGGGCGTGCCGCAACCTTCCGGTGGCTCCCGCGCGTCCATGCCGTCATAGGCTGAGCCGAGAATACGACCGGGCGTGTGCCGGGCGGGTCCCCGTGACCCGCCGCACACGCCCGACCGGCGCGGCCGGAAGAGGCACGGACCATCCCGGCGGTACGAGACGCCGGGTGCGGAGGAGCGGGGCGCATGGTGCAGGCGGACGAGGCAGTGGCAGCAGCCGACGGCGCACCGGCCCCACCGGCCGGCGGCCGCCGCTGGCTGGACCCGCGCCGCGGCTGGGTCACCGCCGGCCTCGCCGTTCTCACCGCGCTGCTGCTGGCCTGCCACGCCCTCGTCCCCAACCGCTGGGGCAACCTCGGCAGCCTGCTGGAGACCTTCCTGCCGTGGCTGGGGCTGGCCGTGCCGGTGCTGCTCGCGGTCGGCCTGTGGCGCCGCTCGGCGACCGCGCTGACCGCGGTGCTGCTGCCGGCGATCGTCTGGCTGAACCTGTTCGGCGGCCTGCTGACCGACAAGGGCGGCGGCCGCGGCGACTTCACCGTGCTCACCCACAACGTGGCCGCCGCCAACAGCGACACCGCCGGCACCCTGAAGCTGCTGAACGGCTCCGGCGCCGAGATCGTCGCCCTGGAGGAGATCACGCCGGGCGCGGTCGCCACCTACACCGCGGGGCTGGCCGCCCGGTACCCGTACCACGCCGTGCGCGGCACCGTCGGCCTGTGGTCGACGTACCCGATCGGCGACGTCCACGAGGTCGACATCAAGATCGGCTGGACCCGCGCCTTCCGGGCCGAGGTCACCACGCCGCAGGGCCCGCTCGCCGTCTACGTCGCCCACCTGCCCTCGGTGCGGGTCAAGTCGGAGAGCGGCTTCACGGCCGGCCGGCGCGACCACAGCGCACAGGCCCTGGGCGACGCCATCGAGGCCGAGCAGCTGAAGAAGGTCATCCTGCTCGGCGACCTCAACGGCACCATGAACGACCGCAGCCTGGCCCCGATCACCTCGCAGATGCGCTCCGCGCAGGGCGCCGCCGGCGACGGCTTCGGCTTCTCCTGGCCGGCCGGCTTCCCGATGGCACGGATCGACCAGATCCTCAGCAAGGGCAAGCTGACCCCGACCGACTCGCAGGTGCTGTCCTCCGACGGCAGCGACCACCGCGCCGTCACCGCCACCTACCGCTACTGACCGGCCCGCCGCCCCCGCCGCCGACGGCGCGGGCGGCGTTCGAGCCCGCGTTCCGCCGTGCCGTGCGACGATGGCAGGCATGGACGGACGCGACGTGGACCGGGCCCTCGGCGCGGCGCTGGACGTGCTGGTCCTCCACGAGGAGGACGACTGGTCCGTCCAGGCCGGCCCGCTGACCTGGACGTGCCGCGAGACGGCCGTGCACGTCGCACACGACCTGCTGGCCTACGCCGGCCAGCTCGCCGCCCGGCCCCGCGAGAGCTACCTCCCCTTCGACCTGGTGGTCCGCCGGGAGGCGCCGGTGGACGAGGTGCTGCAGGTCGTCCGGGCCGCCGGCGGACTGCTGGTCGGTGCGCTCGCCGTCAGCGGACCGGAGGCCAGGGCCTGGCACTGGGGCCCGTGCGACCCGTCCGGCTTCGCCGCCATGGGCGTCGCCGAGACCCTGCTGCACACCTGGGACATCACCCGCGGCCTGCGGGCCGAGTGGCACCCGCCGGCCTCGCTCTGCGCCGCGGTGCTGGCCCGGCTCTTCCCGGACGCGCCGAGCGGCGAGCCGGCCGCCGTCCTGCTCTGGTGCACCGGGCGGGCCGCCCTCGGCGGCCGGCCCCGGCGCACCTCCTGGACCTGGC
>NZ_JBEYFP010000415.1:0-5307 GCF_040634455.1 Kitasatospora sp. NPDC007106 | reverse complement strand
CGCCGGGCGGGGGCACACGGCCCCGCAGCGGGCCCGGGCGGCCCGGTGTCCGGCCGCGGCGGGCACGGCGGTGCACGGGGCGCCGGAGCGCCCGGAGGCGGCCCGATGAGCGACGGCCCCGGTCCGATGACGGGCCGCACCGAGGGCGACGGCGAGCACCTGGTGAAGGATCAGCCGGCCCGCGCCTGCGACCCGGTGTTCCAGCACGGCGTGGTGGTCGGCTTCGACGGCTCGCTGTCCAGCGAGCGCGCGCTGGCCTACGCGGTCGGCATGGCGCGCAGGTCGCAGTGCGGCCTGGTGATCGTGCACGTGGCGAACCGGCTGCCGGCCACGGTCTGGGCGGGCTGCGAGCCGCCGGTCTTCGTCGACCTGCCGGACCACCGCACGGAGATCCTCGGCCTGGAGCTGGCCTGCGCGGACTTCCTCGCCGGCGTGCCGTGGATCCTGGTCGAGCGCGGCGGCGACATCTGCCACGAGATCGAAGAGGTCGGCCGCGAGTACGCCGCCGACGCGATCGTCGTCGGCAGCACCCGCGGCCTGCTCGGCAAGGTCTTCGGTTCGGTGTCCGGGCGGCTGGCGCGGCGCGCCAACCGCCCGGTGATCGTCATCCCCTGACGGACCGCCGGGGAGGTCGACCCGGTCGGGTCAGGAGGTCACCCCGAGCTCCCGCGCGATCAGCATCCGCTGGACCTCCGAGGTCCCCTCGCCGATCTCCAGGATCTTGCAGTCGCGCCAGAACCGGGCGACCGGGAACTCGTTCATGAAGCCGTACCCGCCGTGGATCTGGGTGGCCTCGCGGGCGTTGTCCACGGCGGCCTCCGACGCGTACAGCTTCGCGATCGCGGCCTCCTTCTTGAACGGCTCGGAGTGCAGCAGCCGGGAGGCGGCGTCGCGCCAGGCCAGCCGGGCGGTGTGGGCGCGCATCTCCATGTCGGCCAGCTTGAACTGGATGACCTGGTTGGCGCCGATCGGCCGCCCGAAGGCGCGCCGCTGGCCGGCGTACGCGACGGACTGGTCGACGCACCCCTGGGCCAGGCCGGTGGCGAGCGCCGCGATCGCGATGCGCCCCTCGTCGAGGATGCGCAGGAACTGGGCGTAGCCGCGGCCGCGCTCGCCCAGCAGGTTCGCCGCCGGGACGCGGCAGTCGGTGAAGGAGAGCTCGCGGGTGTCGGAGGCGTTCCAGCCGACCTTGGAGTACTTCTTGGAGACCTGGAACCCGGGTGTCCCGGCCGGCACGATGATGGACGAGATCTCCCGCGTGGGCGAGAGCGCCGCCCCGTCCGCGCGGGTGGTCGGCTCGGTCAGCGCGGTCACCGTGACCAGGCCGGTGATGTCCGTGCCGGAGTTGGTGATGAAGCACTTGGTGCCGTTGATCACCCACTCGTCGGTCGCCTCGTCGTAGCGGGCCGTGGTGCGGGTGGCGCCGGCGTCCGAGCCGCCCTCCGGCTCGGTGAGGCCGAAGGCGCCGAGCGTCTCGCCCGAGGTCAGCTTCGGCAGCCAGGTGCGCTTCTGCTCCTCGGTGCCGAAGCGGTACACCGGCATGGCACCGAGTGAGACGGCCGCCTCCAGGGTGATGGCGACCGAGGAGTCGACCCGGGCCAGCTCCTCCAGGGCGATGCCCAGGGCGAAGTAGTCGCCGCCCATGCCGCCGTACTCCTCGGGGAACGGCAGGCCGAACAGGCCCATCTCGCCCATCTCGCGGACGATCTCGTACGGGAACTCGTTCTGCTCGTAGTACTCGCCGATCTTCGGCGCGACCCGGTCGTTCGCGAACTCCGCGACGGTCCGTCGCAGCTCTTCGTACTCGGTGCTCAGCCGGTGGTCGAGCATGGGGATCCTCCTGGATCGCGGCCGGTCGGGCCGGGGTGATGAGGTGTTGACGGGGTGTGTCAGGCGGACGGGCCGAGCAGCGCCCGGACGGTCCGCGACTGGCTGGGGCGTCCGAGCTGCCCGGCCATCCAGCCGCTGGTGGCGGCGAGGGCGGCCAGGTCGACGCCGGTGTCGATGCCGAGGCCGTGGAGCATCCACACCAGGTCCTCGGTGGCCAGGTTCCCGGTGGCGCTCTTCGCGTAGGGGCAGCCGCCGAGGCCGCCGGCCGAGGCGTCCACCACGGTCACCCCGCAGCGCAGCGCGGCGAGCGTGTTGGCCAGCGCCTGGCCGTAGGTGTCGTGGAAGTGCACGGCGAGCCGGTCCATCGGCACCCCGGCCTCGGCGAAGCCGGTCAGCAGCGCGGTGACCTGGCCGGGGGTGGCGGTGCCGATGGTGTCGCCGAGGCTCAGCTCGGCGCAGCCCATCTCCAGCAGGCGCAGCCCGTGGCCGATCACCTGCGCGGCCGGGACGGGGCCCTCCCACGGGTCGCCGAAGCACATCGAGAGGTAGCCGCGGACGGGCACCCCGGCCGCCGTGGCGCGGGCCACCACCGGGCGGAACATCGCCATGGCCTCGTCGGCGGAGCGGTTGAGGTTCCGCCGGGCGAAGGTCTCGGTGGCGCTGGCGAAGACCGCGACCTCCGCCGCGCCGTGGGCGAGCGCCCGGTCCAGGCCGCGCTCGTTCGGCACCAGCACCGGCAGCCGCAGGCCCGGGTACCGCCCGGCCAGGCCGGACAGCCGGGGCATCAGCTCCTCGGCGTCCGCCAGCTGCGGCACCCACTTGGGGTGCACGAAGCTGGTCGCCTCGACGGTGCGCAGGCCGGCGGCGGCCAGCCGGGCGATGAACTCGGCCTTCACCTCGACCGGGACGAGCCCGCTCTCGTTCTGCAGGCCGTCCCGCGCGCCGACCTCGTGGATCCGCACCCGGGCCGGCAGCGACGGGTCGCGCACCGGGTCCGGCAGGCCCAGCTCCAGCACGCCCGGCTCGGCCGCCGTCCCGTCCTGCTCCGCGGTCACGGGGCCACCTCGGCCTTCTCGGCGTCGCCCTCGGCGGGTACGACGACGGCCAGCAGTTCGTCCATGGCGACGGTCGCGCCGGCACTCGCCCGCAGCTCGCTGACGGTGCCGTCGTGCGGCGCCGCGATCACGTGTTCCATCTTCATGGCCTCCAGGACCAGCAGGGTCTGACCGCGGGTCACCCGCTCGCCGGCCGCGGCCTTGACCACGGTGACGGTGCCCGGCATCGGAGCGGTCAGCGCGCCGTGGTGGGCCCCGCCCGCGGCGGCGCGGTCCGCCACCGGGTCGTACGCGTGCACCGCCCAGGCGTCGCCGTCCACCGCGAGCCAGTCGACGCGGCCCGCGGGCCCGTTGTCGGTGGTGTGTGCGAACGTCGTCTGCAGGCCGTCGAGGGAGACCTGCAGGCGGCCGCCGGAGCGGTGGGCCGTGGCCCGCCGCACCGGTCCGTCGCCGACCTGCACCTGCAGGCCGGCGGAGGCGGGGGTGCCGGCGGTCTCGGCCACCGAGCCGGGTGCGGTCGGCCGCACCAGGACGGTGACCGGCTCCTGCCCGGCGAGCCGCAGGCGGTGGGCCGTCCAGGCCGCCCCGCCGCCCAGCCGCCAGCCGGAGGGGCGGGAGAACGGGTCGGTCCAGCCGTCGGGGGCGACGGCCGGGGCGAGGTCCAGCTGCCGGGCGATCGCCGCGGCGATCGGCAGCAGGTCCGCGCTCTCCGCGTCCTGCGGGGTCGCGTCGGCACCGGTGCGGGTGTGGGGGGAGCTCAGCAGGACGGGGGTCTGCTGAGCGGTCCGCTCCACCAGCCCGGTGTCGAGGCGGCCCGCCACCACCTCGGGGTGGGCCAGCAGCCGCCGCAGGAAGCCGGTGTTGGTGGTGACGCCCAGGATCCGGGTGTCGGCCAGCGCGGCCCGCAGCCGGCGCAGCGCCGTCGCCCGGTCCGGCCCGTACGCGATCACCTTGGCGAGCATCGGGTCGTAGAGGCTGCCGACCTCGGTGCCCGCGGCCACGCCGGAGTCCACCCGGACGCCCTCGCCGGCCGGCTCGTCCAGCCGCAGGATGCGGCCGCCGGTCGGCAGGAAGTCGCGGTCCGGGTCCTCGGCGCAGATCCGCGCCTCGATCGCGTGGCCCACGAAGGAGACGTCCTCCTGGGCGAAGGGCAGCGCCTCGCCGGCGGCCACCCGCAGCTGCCACTCGACGAGGTCGAGCCGCCGCGGCTCGGCGCCGTCGCCGGTGCGCACCGCGATCGCCAGCTCGGTGACGGGGTGCTCCACCTGGAGGCGGGTGTTCATCTCCATGAAGAAGAAGTCCAGGACGCCCTCGGGAGCCTGCGCGCCCGGCTCCAGGCCCGGGACGATGAACTCGACCGTGCCGGCGCCGGTGTAGCCGCAGGCCTCGGCGGCCCGCACGGCCGCCGCACCCATCGCCGCCCGGGTCTCCTCGTTGAGCAGGACGGAGGGGGCCTCCTCGATCAGCTTCTGGTGGCGGCGCTGCAGGCTGCACTCGCGCTCGCCGAGGTGCACGGTGGTGCCGCGGGCGTCCGCGAGCACCTGCACCTCGATGTGGCGCGGCCGGTCCACCCAGCGCTCCAGCAGCAGGGTGTCGTCACCGAACGCGGTGCGCGCCACCCGCCGCGCCGCGTCGATCTCGGCCGGCAGCTCGGCGGGGTCGCGGACCAGCCGCATGCCCTTGCCGCCACCGCCCGCGGACGGCTTCAGCAGCACCGGGTAGCCGATCTCCTTGGCGGCCGCGACCAGCTCGGCGTCGCTCGGCGAGCCGCCGCTGCTGCCGGGCACCACCGGCACGCCCGCGACGCGGACGGCCTCCTTGGCGTTGATCTTGTCGCCCATCAGCTCCACCGCGGCCGGCGGCGGGCCGATGAAGGCCAGCCCCGCCTCGGCGCACGCCCGGGCGAAGCCGGGGTTCTCGGCGAGGAAGCCGTACCCGGGGTGCACGGCCTGCGCACCGGTGCGGCGGGCGGCCGCCAGCAGCAGGTCGGTCCGCAGGTAGGTCTCGGCCGCCGAGCTGTCGCTGCGCCCCTCCGGGCCGAGCCGGACGGCGAGGTCGGCCTCGCGGACGTGCGGGGCCTCGGCGTCGGCGTCGCTGTGCACGGCGACGGAGCGGATGCCGAGCCGGCGCAGGGTGCGGATCACCCGGAGGGCGATCTCACCCCGGTTGGCGACCAGAACGGTGTCGAACATGGGAGGTCTTCCTCCGGGTCGAGGGATGGCGCTGCCGGTGCGGCGGTGGCGGGTCGGGCGGCGCGGGTGCGGCGGGTGCGGTGCCGCGGGGGTGCGCGGCGGGGCCGGGGTCGGGGGGGGCGGGGGGGCCCCCCCCCCCCGGCCCGGCCCAGGCGGACGACCACGGAGGGGCGGGGGGGGGGGAGCGGGGCGGGGGGGGCGGCGGGGGGCGCCCGGCCCCCGGCGGGGCG
>NZ_JBEYFP010000414.1:0-5314 GCF_040634455.1 Kitasatospora sp. NPDC007106 | reverse complement strand
TTCGCCGCTCAGGCCGTCGGAGGCCCGGAAGACCAGGCCGAGCAGGGGCGCCAGCTCGCCCATGACGTGGTCGAACCCGCTGTCGGTGACGTTCAGGATCTGGCGGCGCCCGTCGCGCGGATGTGGACCGCGCGTCATGTGGCCCTCGGCGACGAGCCGGTTGACGGACTGTGTGCCGGCCGCGCTGGTGACACCCAGCCGCCGGGAGAGCTCGACCGGCCCGATCGGCTCGCCGGCGCCCTGCGCCATGGCGACGTGTTCGACGGCCTCGACGTTCGTCAACGGCATGCCCAGGCGCTCCGCCAGGGCGGCGCGGGCCAGTTGGGTGAGTGTGAGGACCTCGCGCAGGGCCTCCGACAGGGCGTCGCCCGCGGACGCGTCCGTCGCGGACGTGTCGGTCGCGGGGTGCCGGGTGTCGGTGGAATCCGATGGCCGGTCGGCTCCGAAGCTTCCTCGTTGCGCCATGACGGCAAGTCTGACACGGTAGAAATCGCTAAGTTACTTAACGACTTTTAGAGGGTGCCTTCCTTGACCCCTGACCCGACCGGCAGCCTGCTGCGGTCCGCGCCGGACTCCGCCGCCCCGGAAGGGGCGCGCCCACGACGGCCCCGCGCCACGGCGTGGCTGATCCTGCTCCTCACCCTCGTCGGCCTGGGTGCCGCGTTCTCGCTCGGCCCCTCCGGCGCCACCACCACCGAGGCCACCGGCGCAGGGCTGCCGGCCGCCTCCCAGTCCGCCCGCGTCGCCGAGATCGTGAAGACGTTCCCGGCCGGCGCGGTCGCGCCCGCGATCGTCGTCTACAGCACCACCGACGGCAGCCCCCTCACCCCGGACCAGCAGGCCCTCGTCGCCGAACGGGCCGAACCGCTCGGAGCACTGGGCCTCGCGCCCGCGGCGGCGCGGCCCGAGACCGTTCAGGGAAGGGTCGCCACCGTCGCCGTCCTGCTGTCCACCGGCGCCGGCGACGCGGAGAACAGCGCGGCCGTCGAGCGGATCCGCCGTACCGCCTCGGAGAACCTGCCGGAGCCGCTGCGCGCGCAGGTCACCGGAGCGCCGGCCGTCCGAGCCGACATCGGCAAGGTCTTCGAGGGCGCCGACGCCACCCTGCTGATCGCCACCGCCTCGGTCGTCGCCGTCCTGCTGCTGATCACCTACCGCAGCCCGGTCCTCTGGCTCGTCCCGCTCCTCGTCGTGGGCGCCGGCGACCGTCTCGCCGGCATCCTGGTCGGCGTCCTCGCCCCGTACGCCGGCGTCGAGGTCGACGCCTCGGCGGCCGGCATCCTCTCCGTCCTGGTCTTCGGCGCAGGCACCGACTACGCCCTGCTGCTGGTCTCCCGCTACCGCGACGAGCTCCATCTGACCGACGACCGCTTCACCGCCATGGCCAGGGCCTGGCGCGGCACCGCGCCCGCAGTCCTGGCCAGCGGCACCACCGTGGTGCTCAGCCTGCTGACCCTGCTGGCCGCCGAACTGACCGGCAACCGGGGGCTCGGCTTCGCCGGCGCCATCGGCATCCTCACCGCCATGCTCTTCGGCCTGGTCGTCCTCCCCGTCGCGCTCGTCCTGCCCGGACGCCGGATCTTCTGGCCCCTCGTGCCCAAGGTCGGCGACCCCGTCACCGCCGACCGCCGCGGCCTGTGGTCGCGCGTCGGAGCCGCGGTCGCCGCGCGGCCCGCCCAGGTCGCCGTCGCCGGCTCCGCCGTCCTGCTCCTCCTCGCCTCCGGAGCCCTCGGCCTGCGCACCGGACTCGCCCAGGCCGACGCCTTCCGCAAGACGCCCGAAGCCGTCCTCGGCCAGCGCACCCTCGCCGCCGTCCAGCCCGCCGGCGCGGCCGACCCGCTGACCCTGGTGTCGGCCACGACGGCCGGCGACCAGGTCGTCCGAGCGGCCCGCCAGGTGCCCGGCGTCGCGTCCGTGACCCCGACGGACCGGACGGACCGGTACGCTCGTGCCGACGTCGTGCTCACCGCCTCCCCCGGAACGGAGGACTCCGACCGCACCGTCGAAGCCCTGCGCCAGCGGGTCGGCACGATCCCCGGCGCCGACGCCCTCGTCGGGGGAGCCACCGCCGAGGCGTACGACACCGCGCAGGCCAACGCCCACGACACCCGCGTCGTGGTGCCACTCGTCCTCGCCATCGTCTTCGTCGTCCTGGTCGCGCTCCTGCGGGCCCTCGTCGCCCCCGTCCTGCTCGTGGCGACCGTGATCGCCTCCTACTTCGCGGCGCTCGGCGCGAGCTGGCTGCTCTTCCGCACGGTCTACGACTTCCCCGCCCTGGACACCAACGTGCCGCTGCTGTCCTTCCTGTTCCTCGTCGCACTCGGAGTCGACTACAACATCTTCCTGATCGCCCGCACCCGCGAGGACACCACGGCCGGACACGACACCCGCCGCGCCGTGCTGCGTGCCCTGGCCTCCACCGGCGGCGTCATCACCAGCGCCGGCATCCTGCTCGCCGCGGTCTTCGCCGTACTCGGCGTCCTGCCCCTCATCACCCTCACCCAGATCGGCGTCATCGTCGGCATCGGCGTCCTGCTGGACACCCTGCTGGTGCGGACGGTCCTCGTTCCCGCGCTCGTCCTCCTCACCGGCCGCCGCTTCTGGTGGCCCGGGCGGCCGGAGGAGGCCACGGAACGCCGCACGCCCGTCCGAAGCACCTGAACGGCGGGGGCCGGCCGCACCCGCGGCCGGCCTCCCGCCCGCGCCCCGCAGACATCCCGCCGCTCCCAGGAACGGATCAAGCCCCCATGACCGGCAGCACGACCGCAGAGACCGCAGCCGCAGCTCCGTCATCGCCGCGCACCCGGTGGTGGGGACTGGTCGCGATCAGCCTCGGCGTCGCACTGATCATCGTCGACTCGACCATCGTCAACGTCGCGATCCCCAGCATCATCGAGGACCTGGGCATCACCTCGCGCGATGCCCAGTGGGTCCAGGAGACCTACACCCTCGTCTTCGCGGCCCTCCTGCTCGTCGCCGGACGCACCGGTGACCGCCTGGGCCGCCGACGTGTCTTCCTGGCCGGGACCACCGTCTTCGTCCTGGCGAGCCTTGCGGCCGCCACCGCCGCCTCGGGCCCCGCCCTGATCGCCGCCCGTCTGTTGCAGGGCGTGGGCGGGGCCATGATCCTCCCCACGTCCCTGTCGCTGATCAACGCGAACTTCCGCGGCGCCGACCGCGCCCGGGCCTTCGCCGTGTGGGGCTCCACCATCGGCGGGACCGCCGCCCTCGGCCCCCTCCTCGGCGGATGGCTCACCTCCCACCTGTCCTGGCGCTGGGCGTTCGGCATCAACCTGCCTCTCGGGGCACTCGTCGCGGCCGGGGTGTTCCTCCTCGTGGAGGAGAGCAGGGACCCGCGCGCCGAACGCGGCGTCGACCTGCTCGGCGCCGCCCTGTCGGTCATCGGTTTCACCGGCATCGTCTTCGCCCTGATCGAGGGCCGCACCTACGGCTGGTGGCACCTCCAACGCCCGTTCTCCGTGCTCGGGGCGCAGCTGGACGGCGATCCGTCCCCGGTGCCCGTGGCCCTCGCGGTCGGCCTGCTCGCCCTCGCCGCCTTCGCCGCCGTCGAACTCCGCCGCAACCACCGGGGCCGCACCGCCCTGCTGGACCTTCGGCTGTTCACCATCCCCTCGTTCCGCAACGGCAACGTCGTCGCCGGAGTCGTGAGCCTCGGCGAGTTCGGCATTCTCTTCTCCCTGCCGCTGTGGTTCCAGAACGTCCTCGGGTACACGGCCTTCGAGGCAGGGCTCGCCCTGCTGCCGCTCGCCGTCGGAAGCTTCACCGCCAGCGGTCTCAGCGCCGTCCTGGCACCCCGGATCGGCACGGTCAACCTCGTCATGGCCGGCATCACCTGCGAGATCATCGGCGTCGCCGGCATCGGACTGGTGCTCTCGCCCGACGGCAGCGGCTGGCAGGTCGGCCCCTTCCTGCTCGTCTACGGCATCGGCGTCGGCTGGGCCACCGCCCAGATCACCGGCGTCGCGCTGACCGATGTCCCGGTCGCCCGGTCCGGCCAGGGCGCAGGTATCCAGAGCACCACCCGCCAGGTCGGTTCCGCCCTCGGCATCGCCCTGCTCGGCACCGTCCTGTTCACCGCACTCGGCGCAGATCTCAGCCGCGCCCTGCAGGACCACGGAACACCGCCCGCCCGGGCCGAGGCACTGACGGCGAGGGTCCGGACGAGCGCCGGGACGGCCATCCAGCCACTGCTCCACGAGCCGGCCACCCGGCAGGCGGGAGAGCTGGCCCGTGAGTCCTTCACCACCGCGACCTCGCTCGCCGCCTACACCGCCGCCGGCGCACTCACCCTCGGCCTCGGCGCCGCTGTCCGGCTCAAGCGCAAGCTCGCGCTCCAGGCGTGACGCCCTCCGCCTCACCGCGTCCGGAGCAGGAGGTCGAGGAACCAGCGCATCCGCTGACGGTCCTTCGGGAACCGGGCAGCCCAGGGCCGGGACAGATCGAACCAGGCAGCAGGCTGGCCGGGTTCACAGCACAGCGGGATCGCCGGGTCGGCGAAGGCCGCGTAGGAGAATCCCAGGGTGGTCGCCGAGGAGTCCTCACGGAAGCGACGGACGAAAGCCATGGCGGGCCGGTGCATGAGAACCACCGAAAGACCGGTCTCCTCGAACAGTTCACGCACCGCCGCGCGCCGCGGAGTCTCTCCCGGCTCGGCCTTCCCGCCGGGCGGCACCAGGCCCCGCCAGGGATGGTCCACCAACAGGGCCCGGTGCCCCACGGGGTCGAAGACCCAGACCTCGGCCACGAGGGGACCACTGATCCCCGACGGGTCGGCCCGGTCGAGCCAGGTCGCGGAGCCGGGGAGCCTGATCGCTGCCGACCGCACGTCCTGTTCGGCCGCGCGCACGACTCCGGACGGCAGGCAGGAGCGGTTCGCGGCGGTCCGGCCGACGGCCGCCCGGCTCAGGTGCCGTCGCTCCCGCTCGTCCATGCCGCCCCAGATGCCGTGGGCCTCGCCGACCGTCATGGCCGCAGCCGCGCACTGCGAGACGACGGGGCACCGCGCGCACACGGCCTTGGCCCGCTCGGCCTGTGCGGTTCCGGCGCCCTCGCTGCTGAGGGGGAAGAAGAGTTCGGGGTCCTCCGTCCGGCATGCGGCGGACTCCCGCCAGCCCGTGTCCCGTCCGGCAGGTCCGCCGGATGCGACTGGCCGGTGGACGTCTGCCCGGTGGACGTCTGCCGGGTCTCGGTGGCCGTTCGTCATCGACCGCTGCCCTCCCGCCTTCGGCCCGCCCGTAGGGTGCGTCCCCGGGCGGGCGTTCCTCCGTGATGGTGAAAAGGGTTGCGGGTGGAG
>NZ_JBEYFP010000413.1:0-5319 GCF_040634455.1 Kitasatospora sp. NPDC007106 | reverse complement strand
GTCGCGTGCCGGTACCGGGCACGCGACCCGGGAAGCCCGCGGTCCCGTGGTCCCGCCGCGGGCGGTGGTCCGCCGCTCAGCCGGGGCCTGCCGTGCGGTCGAGCCCCTCCTCGGCGTGCTCGACCATCCACCGGTTCCCGATGCGGGTGCCGATCTCCAGGACGCGCCCGTAGTGCTCCCGCGCCTCCTCGCGTTCGGCCGCGCGCTCCTCGCACCCGGCCAGGTTGAACAGGCTCCAGCCCGCCAGCTCGTCCTCGCCGGACCCCGCGGCGACCCGCACGGCCGCCGCGTAGTGCTCCTTCTCCCGGAGGGAATCCCCCGCGTCCGCCGCCAGCTCGGCCAGCTGATGGTGGGTCCAGCCCGCGGGCGCCGTGCAGCGATGGGCCTCCGCCACCGCCAGCGCCTGCCCGAAGTACTCCTCGGCCGCGGCCCGCTCGCCCTTCCTGCGCCGGTGGGTGCCGAAGTTGTGCAGGCTCCAGGCCCGCAGGAGCGCGTCGTCGGTCTCGTCGGCGATGCGTGCGGCGCGGGTGAAGAACCGCACGGCCGTGTCCGGGTCGTCGGCACGCGAGCGGCAGGAGCCGAGACCGTCCCAGGCCCAGCCCTCCTGCCCCCGGGAACGCAGCCGGATCGCCAGGTCGAGCGCCGACCAGTAGGCGTCCTCGGCACGCTGCAGGTCGCCGTGGTCACGCTCGCGGGTCGCCCGGCGGAGCAGCTCGTCGATGTCGGTCACCCCCGCGGCGGTCGCCTCCAGGTCCTGGACGACCTCCCTCAGGGAGGCGGCCGCGACGGCCGCCGCGGGGCGCTCGTCCGGGTCCGGTCGCAGGAGCTGGCCGATCAGCGGTGCCAGGGCGCCGGCCCTGCGCACCGGCTCCGGAACGCCGCGGCCGACCGCCCAGATCACCTGCGGGAGCGAATCGCCCGGGAACGGGGACCGCCCCTCCACGGCGCAGTACAGCGTCACGCCGAACGACCACATGTCCGAGGCCGGGGACGAGGACCCGGCGTGGAGCTGCTCCGGGGCCATGAACTGCGGTGTGCCGGGTGCCGTGCCGGTGGCCGTGAGCGTGATCCCGTCCGGCACCGCGGCGATCCCGAAGTCCGCGATCACCGCCCGGCCGTCCGCCAGCAGGATGTTGGCCGGCTTGACGTCCCGGTGGACCACCCCGTCCGCGTGCGCGGCGGCCAGCGCGGAGGCGACCTGCTCGCCGATCCGTGCCGCCTCCACGACGGAGAGCGGTCCCGACCCCAGGGCCTCCCGGAGGGAACGGCCCTCCACGTACTCCATCACGATCCACGGAAGGCCCTCGTGGTCGGAGAACTGGTCGAACACGGTGACGATGCCGGGATGACGGAGCTTCCCGGCCGCCTGCGCCTCGCGCTCCGCCCGCGCCAGCAGCATCCCGGCCGACTCCACCGGCGATCCCTCGGGAACCACGAGCCGCTTGAGCACCACGCGGCGGCGCAGCCGCGCGTCGAACGCCAGCCAGGCCTCCCCCTGGCCGCCTTCCCCCAGCTTCCGTTCCAGCCGATAGCGGCTCGCGACTTCCTCGACCGTGTCCGGGTGCGTCATGGAGCCACGTAAGCACGCCGCGAGCCACCGGCGCAGCCGTCTCCCGATCCTCGGGACCGGCGCACCGGCGGTCATGACGACACGGGACCGGCCCGTCGGCCGGGGCAGACTGGACGACATGCCCCTGTCGCTGCATCACATCGTCGTCGACGCCCACGACCTGCCCGCCCTCGCCCGGTTCTGGGCCGAGGTGCTGGGTTGGCGGATCCTGTCCGAGCGGGAGCGGGAGGTCGTGATCGGGCCGGACGAGACCGCGCCCGTGGGAATGTGCTTCATGCCGGTGACCGACCGGAAGGCCGTCAAGAACCGTCTGCACCTCGACCTGACGACCCGCGCGGCGGACCGGGAGGCCGAGATCGAGCGCATCCTCGCACTCGGCGCCCGCACGGTGGACGTCGGCCAGAGCGGCGACGAGTCATGGACCGTGCTCGCCGATCCGGAGGGGAACGAGTTCTGCGTCGTCCGCCCGAAGGAGACCCTCATCTCCTAGAGCGGGCCCGGGCAGCGGTTCAGTGCAGCCGGCCGCCCACGTGGTCGAGGAGGTCCTGGCGGAGTAGTCGCAGGAGGGCGCGGGGATCGCCGGGCAGCCATCCGGCCAGCCGCTCGGTGAGCGGGTGGAAGGCCCCGGATCCGTCGCGTGCCGCGGTCACGCCGTCGGGGTGGAGCAGCACGGTGTCTCCCTCCCGGAAGGCGAAGGTCTCGACCTCGACCCCCGATCCGGCCGGCTCGGTGAGGCTCCGCGGGGGCGGGTGCCCGTAGTCCGTCCCGATCCCCGCCTCCGTGCGCCGTGTCGGCCCAGGGCTTGTCTGACAATTCCCGCCGCGCGCGCGACGCCGGGCATCCCGACCGGACGCACCGCCGCATCGCCCGAGTACGTCCAGTACGAGGCCGATACGGCAGCACGCCCGGCCGGGCGCGAAATGGGGGCACCTCCCGGCCGGAGGCTGGGGGAGCCGCGCGCCGATGCGACGCGAATCGTCAGACAAGCCCTGGGCCCGGCCCCTCCCGGCCACGGCGAGGCGGTGCCGGTCGGTGGCGGCCGGCCGTGGTGGATACTCTGCGGATGGACAGCACCTCGATCCGGAACTCCTACGACGCGGTCGCCGACGATTACGCGCAGGGCCTCACCGCGGACCTGGCCTCGAAGCCGTTGGACCGCGCCATGCTGGCGGCCTTCGCCGAGCAGGTCCCGAAGGACGGTCCGGTGGCCGACGTCGGGTGCGGTCCCGCGCAGGTGGCGTGCTTCCTGGACGACCTCGGGGTTCCGGTCCTGGGCCTGGACGTGTCACCGGGCATGGTCGCGGCGGCGAGGCAGCGCCGTCCGGGCCTCGACGTGCGGGTCGGCTCGATGCTGGACCTTCCGCTGGCGGACGGAGAGCTCGCCGGCATCGCGGCGTTCTACTCGCTGATCCACCTGCAGCCCGACGAGCGGCCACGCGCCTACGCGGAGTTCGCCCGGGTGCTGCGCCCGGGAGGCCTCGTCCTCGCGGCCTTCCACGCGGGTGAGGAGGTCCGGCACCGGGACTCCTGGTTCGACCGCCCGGTCTCGCTCGACTTCTTCGCGCTCCGCCCGGAGGACGTCGCCGCAGGTCTCGCGGATGCCGGGTTCGCCCTTGCGGCCACGCTGATGCGGGGGCCGTACCCGGGCGAGGCCGACACCGAGCGTGCGTACCTCCTGGCCCGCAGGCTCTGACCCGCAGGTTCTGATCCGCGTGGGGACGGCCCCTGCGGGGAAGGCCCGTGAGCCGGGTCCCGCGCGGTCGGGAGTGCGCCGACGGGGGCAGTGCGTCGTGACGCAACGCCGAAGGGCCCGTACCGGGCATGTGCACGGTACGGGCCCCTCGCTGCCGGGTGGGTGCCCTGGCAGGAAACGACTACAGCGGGCGAATGTTCTCGGCCTGCGGGCCCTTCTGGCCCTGCGTGACGTCGAACTCGACCTTCTGGCCCTCGAGCAGCTCACGGAAGCCGTTGGCGTTGATGTTCGAGTAGTGGGCGAAGACGTCCGGGCCGCCACCCTCCTGCTCGATGAAGCCGAAGCCCTTTTCCGAGTTGAACCACTTCACAGTGCCATTAGCCATTTAAAGATCTCCTTCGAGGGGCTGTCCGGAGCTCGCACAACGCGAGTTCCGGGTCGCCGTGATGAGCACCCGCCCGGGCAAGAGCCGGGAAACAAAAACGCGCCTGCGAAATACATCAGCAGGCGCACACAAAGTTTCATGGGAACCACTACTGCAACGAAATCCACTGTAGCAGGCCGATCCCGCCAGCGGGTGGACATCGCACCCCGAGTTTTTCGGAGGCCCTTTTGCCGGGTCGCCGCCGCGGGCCGTCCGTTCCGTCAACGCGCCCGGGGGGTAAGCCGGTTGGCGCGGGCGCGGTGCTCGTTCGAGCCGCGGATCTTCGAGGGAACGGCAACACTTCGGGTCCGGCGCGCCCTCCTCCCTTACTGCGGACAGCCCCGCGCGGACGGTGCATTCCGGTGTCCGGCCGCAACCCGGGCGGCGTGCTGCACGGCAACGTCGGTCATTTCGGCTCCGCCCGCCCGGTGCCACGGAAAGGGCCGCTGGCTTGCAGCCGCCAAAGGGTTGCGAAGCGCTGCGGGGAGAGTTCGCCGCCGGCGTCGGGGGAGGCACCGTGGGGCGTCGGCCTCGGGCCGCCCGCACCGCGGGCGCAGCCGACCGGCAGGCCGGGCGGCCACGGTTTCTGCGCCGCGGAGGTCGGCGGGCGCCGGGGCTGTGTCTAGGCTGGGACCCATGCCGAACCCAGACGGGCTGCTCGTCGACATCGCCGCGTTGGTCGAGTCCGAGCACAGCAACCAGATGTCCCTGACCGTGGTCGTCCCCGGAGCGGTGATCACCGGAAGGCTCGCGCCGATGGCCCTGTGGCAGGAGCGCGTGGCGGAGGTCCTCCAGGCCTCGGACCACCTGAAGCCGTTCGCGGCGCTCTTCGCCCCGCCCGCCGACGGACCGACCGCACGGCCCACCCACCTCCATCTCCACCGGGCGAAGATCCTCCAGGGCAGCTTCGCGCTGCCACACACCGGCGGCATGTACCGCATCGCCATCGAGGACATCAGCAGCTGGACCGTCGGTGACCTCGGCTACGTGAACACCTGACGGCCGCGCCGGGGCGCGCGCCGGCCGCGCGGGGCCGGGCCACGGGCCCACCCCCGCACCGGTGCGTCCCCCGACGGTGCCCGTGCTGCCCGGATGCATGGTGTACCGGGCGTTCGGAGCCGTCCTCCCACGTCGGTCGCGCATCCGCACGCTCTGCCCGGCCCGCTGCGTGCGGCGGGACGATGGACGGGGCCGGAATCCGGTCGGAGGAGACCGCCGGCCGTCGTCGCAGTGCGGGCGGCGGCGGGTGGTAGTCGGCGGTGCCCGATCCGTGCACCGCCGAGGAAAGGGGAGAGGGACATGGCCGTGGTGATGTCGATGGACTGGGCCGGAGTCACGCCGGAGCAGTACGACACGGTGCGGGACGCCGTCGACTGGGAGGAGGTCCCGGCGGCCGGGGGCCAGGTCCATATGGCCTGGTTCGACGCGCAGGGCCTGCACGTGACCGACGTGTGGGACTCGCCGCAGGCCTTCGAGGCGTTCCTCGCCCAGCGGCTGGCGCCGGCCGTGGAGAAGGCCGGCATCACCGGCGCCCCCGAGGTCTCCTTCAGCCCGCTGCACCGCCGGTTCGTCGCCCCGGGAGTCAGCGGCGCCGAGTAGCCGGCCCCGCGGTGGCGGCCCGGACGACCGCTC
>NZ_JBEYFP010000412.1:0-5340 GCF_040634455.1 Kitasatospora sp. NPDC007106 | reverse complement strand
ATGATGGGCGGGACGGCCGCCGCGGTGCCCGGACACCGCCGGGCACCGCGACGGGCGCAGGGTCTCAGGCGTCGCTGCGCACCAGGCGGACGGCCGCGCCGGCCAGTGCCGCGACCGTCCACACGACGAAGACCACCAGGCCGGCCGTCGGCGACAGCGTCGAAGCATCGTGGTGCAGGGTGAACATCGCCTCGCCGGCGTGGCTCGGCAGGTAGGGTGCGATGTCGTCCTGCCACGAACTCGGCAGCAGCGACACCAGGCCCGGGACGAGCATCAGCGACGCCACCAGCACCGAGATGCCGCCCGCCACCGACCGCAGCAGCACACCCAGGGCGACACCGATCACCCCGACCAGCCCGAGGTAGAGACCCGCACCGAACAGGCCGCGCACCACGCCGGCGTCCGACAGGACCATCGCGGCACGGGTGCCCGAGACGATGCGGCTGTCGACGACGAAGGCGGCGAACACCCCGGCGGTACCGACGAGCAACGCGACCGCACCGAACACCACGGCCTTCGACCACAGGACGGGCAGGCGACGCGGCACCGCGGCCAGGGTGGAGCGGATCATGCCGGTCGAGTACTCGCCGGCGGCGACCAGGACACCGAGGACGCCGAGGGCCAGCTGCGCGAAGTTCGTGCCGAACAGCGACAGGCTGAGCGCGGAGGCGGAGGCGAAGTCCCGGTCCATCGGCCGGCCCGAGGTGATCCGCGACTTGAACTGGTACGCGGCGATCAGGCCGAACGCCACCAGGAAGAACAGGCCGAGGCCCAGGGTGATCCAGGTCGAGCGCAGCGACCACATCTTCGCCCACTCCGAGCGCAGGACACGCGCTCCGGTCACCCTGTAGCCGGGACGGGCCGGCCGCTCGGCGGTGGCCGCCGGGGCCCGGTTCGGTGCGACGGTGCTCATGCGGCACGCTCCTCGGATTCGATGCCGGTGGTGGAGCCGTGGTACTCCACGGCGTCCCGGGTCAGGTCCATGAAGGCCTCCTCCAGGGAGACGGTCCGGGTGGCCAGCTCGAACAGGGCGATGCCGTGCTCGGCGGCCTTCAGGCCGATGGCGCGCGCCGTCGCCCCGGAGACCAGCAGCTCCTCGGAGCCGGCCTGCCCGGTGATCTCGACACCGGGCCCGGCGAGGACCTCCCGCAGCCGGGCCGGGTCGGCGGTGGCGACCTTCACCACGTCCCCGCCGGCCTGCCGGACGAGCTCCTGCACGGTGGTGTCGGCGAGCAGCCGGCCGCGCCCGACGACGATCAGGTGGTCGGCGACCAGCGCGACCTCGCTCATCAGGTGCGAGGACACGAAGACGGTGCGGCCCTCGGCGGCGAGGCCGGACAGGAGGTTGCGGATCCACAGCACGCCCTCCGGGTCGAGACCGTTCACCGGCTCGTCCAGCATCACGGTCGCCGGATCGCCCAGCAGCGCCGCCGCGATGCCCAGCCGCTGGCCCATGCCGAGGGAGAATACCTGGCCCGCTCCGCCGCCAAGACCAGCCCCTACTCCACCTTCACCAGCAGCGGACTGGCCGCCTGGGGAACGTCCGACGACATCGTCGAACCGTCCGCACGGCTGACGGAGCACCAGGGCACCGCCCCGACCGGCACCGAGGTCAGCATCGGCACGCTGCACCGGATCGCCCGCGCCGTCGGCGAACGCCCGGACGTCGCCGGCGGCTGCCCGATCCGGATCAACCCGAGCGCCACCGTCGTCGGCGACACACTGGTCTTCCTCGGCCGCCGTCCGGTCGAGCACGTGCACGGCCTCGCGCTCACCCCGACGCTGCGCCGGGTCCTCGACGTGACCACGCACGGCACCACCCCGGACGAGCTGCGCGGCGCACTGCTGGCCCGGGCGGCCGACGGACACCAGGCCGACGCCTTCCTGCGCCGCCTGGTCACCCTCGGCGTGCTGGAGCCCGTCCCGCCGCTCGCCGACCAGAGCCCGGACCCGGTCGCCGACCTGCGCTCCTGGCTGCACCGGTTGCGCCGGCCAGGCCTGCAGGAGCTGGACCGGACCCTGCACGCGGTGCAGGAGGCGCTGTCGGCCTACCCGACCATCGCCGCGCCCGCAGCCCGGGTCGCCGTCCGCGACGCCGTGGTCCGCGGCCTGGACACCGCCCTGCGCGAGGCGGGTGACCACGCCCACCTGCACAACCCCAAGCTGGCCAAGGAGTTCGCCCGGTACAGCTTCTACGAGAACGCCGTCCACCCGGGCACCGCCGCCGTGCTGGACCTGGAACGCTGGCAGCCCCTGCTGGACGACCTGGACGCCGTGCGCACCCTGCTCGGCCTGATCGGGCCCGACCTGCCCGCCAAACTGACCCTGAGCCGGCTGTTCCGCGACCGGTACCCGGCCGGGGCCGAGGTCCCGCTGCTGGTGTTCTACCGGGACGTGCTGACCGAGCAGCAGAACGCCGCCCCCGCGCCCGCCGCCGGGGACGGCCCCGGGGACGGACCCGGACACGGACTCGGGGACGCGCTGCGCGAACTGCAGCACCTGCGCGCCGCCGCCAAGCGGCTGCTGGGCGAGCGGGCACCCGACCCGGACGGGGTGGTCCGCATCGACCCGGAGGAGATCCGCACGCTCGCCAAGGAGTGGCCGGGCTGGGTGCGCACCCCCACCTCCGTGGCCGCCTACTGCCAACTCGCCGCCACCGCGCAGGGCCACGAGCTGGTGGTCAACACCGTCAGCTGCGGATTCGGCCGCGGCCGGAACCGGGTGCGGCAGATCCTGGACGGGCTCGACCTGCACACCGACGCACCGGCCGACCACGGACCGGCCGCCGGCCGCGGCGAGGTGCTGTTCGCCGAGTTCGAGGCCGTGGCCAGGTCCGCGGTCAACGTCAGGAAGCCCGGGGTGCGGCTGGTCGTCGACTACCCCGGCGTGCGCAGCCTCCGCGACCCGGACGACCGGCTGCCGGTCAACGACCTGTCGGTGCGGCGCGGCGGCGACGGGCTGCTCCAGCTGGTGTCACGACGGCTCGGCCGGCAGATCTGCCCCGTCCACCCCGGCCTCGGCGACCGGCTGCTGCCACCCGCCGCACGGTTCATGGTCGAGGCCTTCGGCGAGTCCACCACCTGGTTCGGCGCGCACACCGAACTCCGGATGACCTCGGACCCGCGCACCGACACCGGCGTGCGCCGCCTTCCGCGGCTGACGGTCGGCACGGTGGTGCTGCGCCGCGCCGTGTGGATGACCCGCGCGGACCGGATGCCCCGGCGCGCCGACGCCGCCACCGACGCGGCCTGGATGCTGCGGACGGCCGGATGGCTGGCCGAACACGGCATCCCCGAGCGGTGCTTCGTGACCGTGCTCGACCCGGCCACCCTGGCCGGGGGCGGCGGCCGGGCCCCGCGCAACGACACCAAACCCACCTACGTGGACTTCGCGAGCATGCTGCTGCTGCTCGGGTTGGAACGTCGGCTCGCCGAGCCGGACGCGATCGTGCAGATGACCGAGACCCTGCCGGACCCCGGCCGGATCCGCGGCGAGCGCGTCGCCGAGTACATCGTGGAACTCAACGAGCCCGGAGTCACCCATGTCCGACACACCTGACCTGCCCGTTGCGTCCGCCCCGGCCGACCTGCCGGAGCCGCCCGCGACGGCCGCACGCACCTGGGTCAGCGCCCACCTCCACTACCACGGCGACCAGGACGCCCTGGTCGTCGGCGCCGTCCGGCCCGCCGTCGAGCGGCTGCGCCGGGCCGGGCAGGCCGAGGGCTTCTTCTTCCTGCGCTACTGGGAGGGCGGCCCGCACGTCCGGCTGCGGGTGCTCACCGACCCCGAGCGGGCCGCGGAGGTCCGGGCCGTCATCGAGGAGACCGCCGCGGAGTTCTACCGGACCTCGCCGTCCGGATCCCCGATGACCCCGCAGGAGTACGCCGACTCCGCACCGGGCCTGGCAGCGCTGGAACGGATGGCCGCCTACGACACGGAACTCCACCCGGACAACTCGGTCGCGTTCGTCGACTACCGGCCGGAGACCGGGGTGTTCGGCACCGGCCGCTCGCTGGAGGCGGTCGAGCGGCAGCTGATGGCGGCCAGCGCGCTGGCCCTGGAGCTGATCGCCCGCGGCCGCACCCCGGGGCAGCGCGCCATGGACGCCTTCGCCATGCTGGCCGCCAACCGCACCCTGTTCACCGGCATTCTGCCCGAACTCGCCTACCAGGCACGGTTCATGGTCGAGAGCGGCGGTCAGGCCGCGCAGCTGATCGGCACACCGGCGTTCGAACGACACTACGAGGCCAACAAGGCCCGGCTGCGCTCCACCCTGGAGGCGGTGTGGGCGGCCACCCGGGGCGTGGCACTGCCCGACGGGTCGGTGGCGGGCACCTGGCTGGCGAGCACCAGGGACCTGAACGACACCCTGGTCCGCCTCGAACTGCTCGACCGGCTGGACGCGTACCCGAGCTTCGAGGCGCCCGCCGACGTCCTGGACCACATCAACCACGTGGTGCCGCAGCTGATCGTGGAGCGGTGCGCGCACCTGATGTGCAACCGGCTCGGCATCGGCCTGGCCCAGGAGTCCCACCTGCGGCTGCTGCTGACCCGCACCGCCTTCGACCTGTGCGCGGTGTGACCGTGAACGACCCGGTCACCCGCTACCAGGAGGACGTGCACACCCCGACCGAGGTGGCCGACCCGCAGGCGTTCCCGCCCCGGGTCGTCAAGAGCTACCCGGGCGCGCCGCGGCACCCGCTGCCCTGGCCGCCCGAGCGCGCCGGGCACCGGCTCGGCCGACTGCTCGCCGACCTCGGCGGCATCACCCGCGCGCAGTGGCTGACACCACTGGACATGCTGCCCTTCACCGACGGCTTCGACGCGATCCCCGACGACGACCCGCTGCAGTGGCTGGTCACCAGGCGACCGACCCCGTCGGGCGGCGCCCGCTACAGCGCCGAGTGGTACGTGATCGCCGGCCCCGACTCCGGGGTGCCGACCGGCGTCCACTACTACGACCCGGCCCGCCACGACCTGGTCCGCCTGCGCGCGGGCGACCACCTCGGCCGGGTCGCCTCCCGGCCGGCCGCCACGGTACTCGTGCAGACCAACGTGTTCTGGCGGCTCGCCGCGAAGTACGGCGAGATGCACTACCGGCTCGCCTGCCTGGAGGCCGGGATCCAGGTGGCGCAGGCCCTCGCGGTCACCGACGGGCAGGAAGCCACCGCCCGGCTCCGCTTCCCCGACGCCGACCTCGCCGAACTGCTCGGCCTCGACCCCCGCGAGGAGGGCGTGCACGCGCTCGTCGAGCTGCTCCCGCCGCCCCCGCCCGCCGTGCCCGGCCCGTCCATGGCCGCCTTCCCGCGCGCCCACGCCGCCCACACCGCCGTGCTCGCC
>NZ_JBEYFP010000411.1:0-5355 GCF_040634455.1 Kitasatospora sp. NPDC007106 | reverse complement strand
CGCCGCCGAGCGGGCCTGGCTGCACCGGGGCAGCCCGGTGCCCGCCACCGCGGCCGCGCTCGCGGCCTGACACCGGCGCGGGACCGGGACCGCCGGCGCGCGAAGTCCCGGTCCGGCGCCGCGCCGACTGCCACGCTTCGTGGTCGCCCTCGGCACGGTGTTTGAATGGAGCCATGGTCGATCGCGCCGACCGTTCCCGGGGCACCTCCAAGCAGTCACGCAGAGCGAGGAGCCCGCGGAGCCTTGCCGGGCAGGTGTTCGCCGTACAGGTCGCGGTGGTGGTCCTGCTGGTGCTGGGCGCGATCCTGGCGCTGGTCCTGGAGTCCAGGAGCGCCAGCGACAGGGAGGCCCGCAACCGGTCGGTGGCCGTGGCGGAGGCGTTCGCGCACTCCCCCGGGCTGGTGGACACCCTGAAGTCGTCCTCGCCCACGACGACGCTGCAGCCGCTCACCGAGGCGGCCCGCAAGGACGCCGGGGTCGACTTCATCGTGGTCATGGACACCCACGGCATCCGGTACACCCACCCGCTGCCGGACCGGATCGGCAAACGCTTCGTCGGCACCATCGAACCCTCGCTGGCCGGCCAGATCTACACCGAGAGCGTGCACGGCCCGCTCGGCCACGAGGTGCAGGCCGTGGTGCCGGTCAAGAACGCGGACGGACAGGTGGTCGGCCTGGTCTCGGCCGGGCTGAAGGTCAAAAACGTCACCTCGGCGGGCAACAAGCAGCTGCCGATCATCCTGGGCACCGGCGCCGCCGCGCTGGCGCTGGCCACCACCGGCACCGCCCTGGCCGCCCGCCGGCTGAAGCGCCAGACCCGCGGGCTCGGCCCGGAAGAGATGACGCGGATGTACGAGCACCACGACGCGGTGCTGCACGCGGTGCGCGAGGGCGTGGTCATCGTCGGCCAGGACGGCCGGCTGGTGCTGGCGAACGACGAGGCGAAGACGCTGCTCGGCCTGCCCGCCGACGCGGAGGGCCGGCACGTCGGCGACCTGGAGAGCCTCGACCCGGAGACCTCCGAGCTGCTGCTGTCCGGCCGGGAGGCCGCCGACGAGGTGCACCTGGCCGGCGGGCGGCTGCTCGTGGTGAACCAGCGGCCGACCGACCGCCACAGCGGCGCCATGGGCTCGGTCGCGACGATCCGCGACTCCACCGAGCTGGCGGCGGTGACCGGCAAGGCCGAGGCGACCGGCAAGCGGCTGGCCCTGCTCTACGAGGCGGGCACCGGCATCGGGTCCACCCTCGACGTCGAGCACACCGCCGAGGAGCTGGCCCGGGTGGCCGTCCCGGCCCTCGCGGACTTCGTCACCGTCGACCTCGCCGATCCGGTGCTCCAGGGCAACGAGCCGGCCGGCGGCGGCATGGAGCTGCGCCGGGTAGCCGTCAGCGGCATCGAGGACGACCACCCCTTCTACCCGCGCGGCAAGCTGATCACCTTCGTCCCGTCGACGCCGATGGCCCAGGGCTTCGACAGCGGCCTGTCCCAGGTGGTGCCGGACCTGTCGACGGCGGACGGCTGGCAGGCGCAGGATCCGGAGTGGACCCGCCGGATCATCGACCACGGGGTGCACTCACTGATCACCACGCCGCTGACGGCGCGCGGCATCGTCCTCGGCGTCACCAACTTCTGGCGGTCGAAGAAGCCGGAGCCCTTCGACGACGAGGACCTCTCCCTGGCCGAGGAGCTGGTCGCCCGGGCCGCGGTCAGCATCGACAACGCGCGCCGGTACACCCGGGAGCACGCGATGGCGGTGACCCTGCAGCGCAGCCTGCTGCCGCGGGCGCTGCCCGAGCAGAGCGCGCTGGAGGTCGCGCACCGCTACCTGCCGGCGCAGTCCGGGGTCAGCGGCGACTGGTTCGACGTGATCCCGCTGCCCGGCAGCCGGGTCGCGGTCGTGGTGGGCGACGTGGTCGGCCACGGCCTGCACGCGGCGGCGACCATGGGCCGGCTGCGCACCGCCGTCCACAACTTCGCCGCCCTGGACATCCCGCCGGACGAGCTGCTCGGCCACCTCGACGAGCTCGTCGACCGGATCGACCAGGAGGAGAGCGACGGCGCGACCGGGACGGGCGTCTCGGGGGCCACCTGCCTCTACGCGATCTACGACCCGGTCTCGCAGCTCTGCACCGTCAGCCGGGCCGGCCACCCGGCGCCCGCACTCGTCCGGCCGGACGGCAGCGTCGACTTCCCCGACCTCCCGGTCGGGCCGCCGCTGGGCACGGGGGGTGCGCCCTTCGAGACGGCGGAGCTGCACCTCGCCGAGGGCACCCAGATCGTCCTGTACACCGACGGGCTGATCGAGGACCGCGCGCGCGACTTCGACGTCGGCATGGAGCTGCTGCGCGACGCGCTCGCCGACCACCGGCAGGAACCAGAGGAGAACTGCCGGGCGGTGATCGAGGCGCTGCTGCCGGCCAGGCCGCAGGACGACGTGGCCCTGCTGATCGCCCGCACCCGGGTGATCGACCCGGCGAACATCGTCGAGCGGGAGATCCCGTTCGAGCCGGAGGCCGTCGCCGAGCTGCGTACCTGGGCCACCGCCGCACTGGAGAAGTGGGACCTGGGCGACCTCGTGTTCGCCACCGAGCTGATCCTCAGCGAGCTCGCCACCAATGCGATCCGCTACGGCACCGAACCGGCCCGGGTGCGGCTGCTGCGCGACCGTACCCTGATCTGCGAGGTGTCGGACGGCAGCAGCACCGCCCCGCACCTGCGGTACGCGGCCACCACGGACGAGGGCGGCCGGGGGCTGTTCCTGGTGGCCCAGCTGACCACGCACTGGGGCACCCGCTACTTCCCCCGCGGCAAGATCATCTGGGCCGAGCAGGCGCTCCCCACCTCGATCGACGTCCCGCCCGGCACCGACCGGGCCCCGTAGGCCCGCGCTTCCGGATCCTGTCGGATCGGCGCGGGCACCGCTCAGGCGGCGACCTTGGCGATGAAGGCGGCGGTGTTGACGGCGAGCCGCTCGATCCGCTCCTCCAGGGTCAGCGACTCCGGCATGCGCGCGCCGGGGCCGAGCTCGCGCCGGCCGCGGACGTACAGCGAACAGGCCAGGTCGCTGCAGATGTAGGCGCCGACCGAGTTGCCCTGGCGGCCGGCGAGGCCGGCCCGCGGCGCGACCATCAGCGAGACGCCGCCGGTGTGCGTGGTGATGCACAGCGAGCAGATGCTGCGGCGGGCGCCCCAGGACGCGCCGGACGGGCAGCGCAGCACGACACCGGTCGGCCGCCCGTCGACCTCCGCGACCAGGTGGGCGCGGTCGGGCGCCTGCGGGTCGCGCCAGCCGAGCAGGTCCAGCTCCTCCCAGGGCCGGTCGGCGAGGTCCCGGGGGACGTACATGCGCTTGGCCTCGCCCTTGGTGCAGTTCAGGAAGGCGGCACGGATCTCGGAATCGGTCAACGGCTTCATGATGCGCAGGCTAATTTGCCTAAGCCTCTTAGGCAAATGCATAATCGGTTACGGGAGACGGGAGAGTGCATATGGTTCGCGTGGGGCTCACCACGGAGCGGCTGGTACGGGCGGGCGCGGAGCTCGCCGACGAGGTCGGGTTCGACGAGGTGACCGTGACGGCACTGGCCCGCCGGTTCGACGTCAAGGTCGCCAGCCTCTACGCGCACCTGAAGAACTCCCAGGACCTGCGCACCCGGATCGCCCTCCTCGCCCTGGAGGAGCTCGCCGACGAGGTCGCCGACGCCCTCGCCGGACGGGCCGGGCGGGACGCGCTCGCCGCCTTCGCCGCCGCCTACCGCGACTACGCCCGCCGCCACCCCGGCCGCTACGCCGCCGCACAGCTGCGGCTCGACCCGGAGACGGCCGCCGCCAGCGCCGGCGTCCGGCACGCCCAGATGACCCGGGCCATCCTGCGCGGCTACGACCTCGCGGAGCCGGACCAGACGCACGCCGTCCGGATGCTCGGCAGCGTCTTCCACGGCTACGTCAGCCTGGAGGCCGCCGGCGGCTTCAGCCACACCCCGGTCGACCCGCAGCAGTCCTGGGACTGGATCGTCGACTCGCTGGACGCCGTGCTGCGCAGCCGCGCGGCGCACTGACCGCACACCCCCGCAGGGTGTGGGCAGGGTCACCCTTACGGCGGATCCGTTCGGCCGCCTACGATCCTGAACGCGACCGCCCGCCGGCGGCCCGCCCCGCCCGCCGGCACCCCTCGTCCGGCACGGCGGTCCAGCCCGAGGAGAGGTGCGCCTTGACCGCCCCCGCCGTTTCGCCCGACAGCTACTACCAGCGCACGGGCGAGCACCGCTACAAGCCCACGGCCCACGCGGGGGGCGCCTGGAACACCGAGGAGCAGCACTTCAGCCCGCTCGCCGGCCTGGTCGTGCACGCCATCGACCGGTACCTCGACGGGCGCCCCGCGACCGGCCTGGCGCTCGCCCGGATCAGCTACGACATCCTCGGCCGGCTCGCCCTCGACGAGTGCGAGATCACCGTGGAGAGCATCCGGCCGGGCCGCACCGTCGAACTCCTCGAGGCCGTCGTCACCATCGGGGACCGCCCGGTCGTCCGGGCCCGCGCCTGGCTGCTCGCCGTCCTCGACACGGCCGCCGTCGCGGACGCCCCGGGCGATCGGCTCGCCCCGCCCGAGGAGTTCGGCCCCTGGGCGATGGACGGGCTCTGGGACGGCGGCTACATCGCCTCGATCGAGGTGCGCCGCCGGGAGGCCGCGGCCGGACGGGCCGCCGCCTGGATCAGCACCCGGCACGGGCTGGTCGCCGGCGAGCCGAGCAGCCCGCTCGCCTCCTTCGTCGCCCTGGTGGACACCGCCAACGGCATCGCCGTGCAGCAGCCGCCGACCGCCTGGATGTACCCCAACACGGACCTGACCGTCCACCTCCACCGCACCCCCGAGGGCCCCTGGACGGGACTGGACACCACCGTCAGCTTCGGCCCGACCGGCCACGGCCTCACCAGCACCGTCCTCCACGACACCACCGGCCCGGTCGGCCACGCCCAGCAGATCCTCACCGTCCGCCCGCTCGCCGAGGACTAGGACGGGTCTTCAAAGGCGTACGGACGCCGAACAGGGGCGCGTGGGGCCCCTGAATCGACCGCCCGAGCGCCCTTGGAAGACGGTTCCCAGGACCTGTCGTCACAGGGCGCTCGGGTGGTCACGTCAGGCGCGGCGGGCCTTGCGGGCCAGGAAGGTGAACACGGCCACGGACGCCAGTGCGCCGCCGAGCTGGAGCAGGGCCAGGGCCATCACCGAGACCGTTCCGGGCAGGACGGCGAACAGCGGCCAGGCGAACAGCTGCACCAGCGAGGCCGGCGCCGTCAGCACCTGCGCCACCGCGGCCGCCCCGGGAACGGACGGCCCCAGCGCGACCGCCACCGCG
>NZ_JBEYFP010000410.1:0-5367 GCF_040634455.1 Kitasatospora sp. NPDC007106 | reverse complement strand
GAGCCGGCGCCCCCCAAGGCCGGATCCGCCGAGCCCGCGCCCAAGAAGCGCGGCCCCAGCGCTCTGGCCGGCCCGTCCGTCCGGGCCGGGTCAGCCGGTGGTGGTGACGGTGACGGTGGTGAAGCCGAGCGAGCGGAGCAGTCCCTGGAGCATGGCGGTGGTGTTGGTCTCGGCGGTGGCGGTCAGCGCGGTGTCGCGGGCGGCGGTCTGGATCTTCTCGGTCGCCAGGACCTCCAGCCGCTGCTGGTCGCCGGGGTTCCCGGAGAAGAAGTCGCCGATCCGGTCGAACAGCCCGCGCTGCTGCGAGAACACGTAGGAGCGGCGGACGTCCAGGGCGGCGTCGGCCAGCTCGGCGTGCGGCAGGGCGATGGCGGCCGTCCGGCGGTCCGCGGAGACGGTCACCGCGCCCTGCGGCAGCGCCCCGAGGTCGACGTAGGCGCCGACGCTGCCGGTGGCGACGTACAGGGTGCGCTTGCCGAGCAGCTGCGAGGGCAGGAACTTGGCGTCCTGGTCGAGGTCGACGATGACCTGGAAGTTGCCGGTGGCCGCGGTGTAGCGGCTCATGTTCTGGATGGACTTGAGGACGGCGGGTCCGCTGCGGTCGACCTCCCGTTCGGCGAACGGGTTCGGCAGGCCGGGCAGCAGGTCGAGCCCGGCCGCCGCCAGCAGCAGGACGAGGACGGCGGCCAGCGCGACCGGCAGCCCGAAGTACCAGGGCAGCCTGCCGCGTCCGCCGCCGCCCCGGGCGGGCCGCCCGCCCGGGGGTCTGCCGCCCGCCTCGGACTCGTCGTCGTGCTCGGGCGTGCGCTCTGGTGCGGACCGGCGGGCCATTGCGGAACCTCCCTGGGGCGTCGGCGGCGGGCTCGGGTGTCCGGCCCGGCCCGCGGATCCTTCCCCCGATCCGGAGTTCGATTCAGACGGCCCAGGGCGGGTTGACGACCGAGCCGTCGGGGAGGATCGCCCGCAGCCCGGCCGTGGTGGTGACCCAGGCGGCGGCGGGCCCCGGCCCGGGGTTGTCCACCTTCAGCCGGCTGCCGGCCGGGACGACGACGGTGTCGCCCGGCGCGAGGACGGTGGCCTCGCCGTCGAGGGTCACGGTCGGCGCGCCGTCGAGCAGGTGCAGCACCTCCTCGCCGCTGACGGTGTGCTCCACGCCGGTGGTGCCGGCGGGGACGTCGAGCCGCCAGCTGCGGAGCAGGTCGGCGCCGGTGGCGGCGGAGGCGTACGAGGTGAAACGGGCACCATGCAGGTCGAACACGGTGGCGTGGTCGGGTCGGACGACTGGCACAGCTGTCTCCTTGGCATGCGGAAGGTCAGTTCGCTTGACTATATGATCAATCAGCTTGACGATTTCGTCAAGCGACTGGACTTCTTTGGGAGGTCGATGTGCCCTCGGTACCGACGAACCGTCAAGCACCTAGACTGACCGCCATGGACGAGCCCGCCGCCCGCGCCCTGCCGCCCCTGGTCCTCGGCCTGGCCGCCGACCTGGTCCGCAGCATCGACGACGGCGTCCGGGCCCGCGGCTTCGACGACCTGCGGCCCGCGCACGGCTTCGCCTTCGTCCGGCTCGCCCCCGACGGCGCCACCGTCGGCGAACTCGCCGAGCACCTCGGCGTGACCAAGCAGGCGGCCAGCCAGATGGTCGAGGAACTCGTCCGCAAGGGGTACGTCGAACGGCACCCGCACCCCGCCGACGCCCGTGCCCGGCTGGTCGTCCTCACCGAGCGCGGCTGGGCCTGCACCCGCGCCGCCGACGAGGCCGCCGCCGACGCCGTCCGCCCCTGGCGGGAGGCGCTCGGCGAGCAGCGCCTGCACCGGCTCACCGCCGACCTCGCCGCCCTCGGCCCCAGCGGCCGCATCCGGCCGGTGTGGTGACGGCGGCCGTCCGCGGCGGCGCGCCCCCGGCCGTCAGGCCACGCGGATCGGGCCCCGGCTGACGCGGGGGGCCTCCTGGAGGGCGGCCACCGGGGAGACCGAGGCGCGCCACAGCCGGGCCGCCGACCAGAGCGAGGCGACCAGCAGCAGTCCGTTCCGGGCGACGATCACCAGGGTCGGCTGCCAGCCGCCCTTGATCATCGCGTCGAAGAAGAGCGGGTAGTCGACGGTGGTGACCCCGACGGCGAGCAGGATGACCACCGCCACCGGGCGCTGCGAGGACCCCCGCACCGTCAGGCAGACCGCGGCCAGCCCGATCAGCCAGATCAGGTACTGCGGGCTGATCACCCGGCTGGTCACGGTGAACAGCAGCACCGCGGTCAGCGCCGCGTCGTACGGCAGCGCCGGGTTCCACCGCCTGGCCCGGAAGCGCCACAGCAGCAGCCAGCCGAAGGCCAGCGCCGTCAGCACCAGCGACACCCGGGCCACCAGGTCGACGTGCGGGCCGAGGAACTCCAGCGAGCCGTAGTGCATCTCCACCTCGCCCGGCCAGCCCAGCTCCCGGGCCACGTGCAGCACGCTGCCGCCGAGCGACTCGATCTCCACGCCCCGGCCGCGCTGCGCGGTCAGGAAGTCCATCGCGCCGTCGAACAGGGTGGCCATCACCAGCAGCAGCGCCGCCGCCGACAGGCACATCCCCGTCCACGCCTGCCGGGTCCCCTTGCCGCGCGGCGCGCCCAGCACCACCAGGGCCGGCCACACCTTCACCATCGCGCCGATCCCGGCCAGCGCCCCGCCCGCCCGCGGCCGGCTCGGCATCAGCAGCAGGGCGGCCATCGCCAGTGCCGTCACCGGCAGGTCGTAGCGGCCGTACGGCAGGCCGAGCAGCAGCGGCAGGGAGAGCGCCCACATCCAGGCGCCCGCCGTCGACCGCCCCCGGTGCACCCCTCCGTTGCGGCGCAGCGAGACCCGGACCAGCGCGGCCTGGGTGACCGCGTCGGTGAGCAGCATCAGCAGCGCGAAGGCCTGCAGGTAGGTGAGGAAGGGCAGCAGCCCGGGGGCCAGCATGGCGAGCGCCGCGCCGGGCGGGTACTGCCAGGTCACGTCGCCGACCGGGAAGTGGCCGTCGCTGAGGACCAGGAACCAGTGGTAGTAGGTGCGGTGCACCTCGATCGCCTGCTCGGCCTTGCCGGAGCGGAGCATGCCGATCATGACGAGGCGGGAGGCGATCCAGTACCCGGCCAGGGCGAGCGCCTCGCGGGGCCAGGTCGTGGGCCGCGTCCAGCGGAACGGCCCGCCCAGGGGCATTCCCCACTGGGTGACCGGGGTCGGGGCCTGAGCCACCATCGCCTCCACGGAGAAAGCTTCGAGTGCCTGTGATCTATCTCATACCAGACAAATCGAGTCGGGTAATCACGGTGAAACCGTGTGTCACCGACCGTCAGCACAACGCGCCACGCCGCCCCCAGGACACGGCCCGACCCGATCCGGCAGGCCGTACCTGCCAGAATGCAGGGCGTACCAGGAGGAACCCCGGGAGAAGGTGGCAGGCCCCGTGACCATGCCGGTCGAACGCAAGATCGCCGAAGAGCTGGGCGTCCGCGAAGGGCAGGTGAAGGCGGCCGTCGACCTGCTCGACGGCGGCGCGACCGTTCCCTTCGTCGCCCGCTACCGCAAGGAGGCCACCGGCGCACTCGACGACGCCCAGCTGCGCACCCTCGAGGAACGGCTGCGCTACCTGCGCGAACTGGAGGAGCGGCGCACCGCCGTCCTGGAGTCCGTCGAGGCCCAGGGCAAGCTGGACGACGCGCTGCGCGCCCAGATCCTCGCCGCCGACTCCAAGGCCCGCCTGGAGGACATCTACCTGCCCTTCAAGCCCAAGCGGCGCACCAAGGCCCAGATCGCCCGCGAGGCCGGCCTGGAGCCGCTCGCCGACACCCTGCTCGCCGACCCCTCGCAGGACCCGGCCGCGCTCGCCGCCGGGTACCTGGGCGAGGCCGTCGCCGACACCGCGGCCGCCCTGGACGGCGCCCGCGCGATCCTGGTCGAGCGCTTCGGCGAGGACGCCGACCTGGTCGGCTCGCTCCGCGAGCGGATGTGGACCAGGGGCCGCCTGGTCGCCGCCGTCCGCGAGGGCAAGGAGCAGGACGGCGCCAAGTTCGCCGACTACTTCGACTTCGCCGAGCCGTTCACCAAGCTGCCCTCGCACCGCATCCTCGCCATGCTGCGCGGCGAGAAGGAGGAGGTCCTCGACCTCGACCTCTCCCCCTACGACGGCGAGGACGGCGACCTGCCCGGCGAGAACGACTACGAGCAGCGGATCGCCGCCCGCTTCGCCATCGCCGACCGCGGCCGCCCCGCCGACAAGTGGCTCACCGACACCGTCCGCTGGGCCTGGCGCACCCGCATCCTCGTCCGGCTCGGCATCGACCTGCGCACCCGGCTGCGCCAGGAGGCCGAGGACGAGGCCGTCCGGGTCTTCGCCGCCAACCTGCGCGACCTGCTGCTCGCCGCCCCCGCCGGCACCCGCGCCACCATGGGCCTCGACCCGGGCTTCCGCACCGGCGTCAAGGTCGCCGTCGTCGACGCCACCGGCAAGGTCGTCGCCCACGACACGATCTACCCGCACCAGCCCGCCAACAAGTGGGACGCCGCGCTCGCCACCCTCGCCGCCCTCGCGAAGAAGCACGCCGTCGACCTGGTCGCGATCGGCAACGGCACGGCCTCGCGGGAGACCGACAAGCTCGCCGAGGACCTGATCAAGCGCCACCCCGACCTCGGCCTCACCAAGGTCATGGTCTCCGAGGCCGGCGCCTCCGTGTACTCCGCCTCGGCCTTCGCCTCGCAGGAACTGCCCGGCCTGGACGTCTCCATCCGCGGCGCCGTCTCCATCGCCCGCCGACTCCAGGACCCGCTCGCCGAGCTCGTCAAGATCGACCCCAAGTCGATCGGCGTCGGCCAGTACCAGCACGACCTCAGCGAGGTGAAGCTCTCCCGCTCGCTGGACGCCGTCGTCGAGGACTGCGTCAACGCCGTCGGCGTCGACGTCAACACCGCCTCCGCGCCGCTGCTCACCCGGGTCTCCGGCGTCACCGGCACCCTCGCCGACAACATCGTCGCCCACCGCGACGCCAACGGCCCCTTCCGCACCCGGCGCGCCCTCAAGGACGTCGCCCGGCTCGGCCCCAAGGCCTTCGAACAGTGCGCCGGCTTCCTGCGGATCCCCGGCGGAGACGACCCGCTGGACGCCTCCGCCGTGCACCCCGAGGCCTACCCCGTCGTCCGCCGCATCCTCGCCGCCACCGGCGGCGACCTGCCCGCACTGATCGGCAACGGCTCCGTGCTGCGCTCGCTGCGCCCGGCGGACTTCGCCGACGACACCTTCGGCGTCCCCTTTGGTCGCCCCGGTCAACTCGATCGCCGGGACGGCGCCGGCCTTGTGCGGGCTCACGTGAACCACCTACCTCCTCGGCCGGCGTCGTCGCCGGC
>NZ_JBEYFP010000409.1:0-5378 GCF_040634455.1 Kitasatospora sp. NPDC007106 | reverse complement strand
CCCCGAGGGAGCGTCCGGGCGTCCGCCTTCTCCGGGCACGGAGGGGACGGGGGCGGCTCAGCAGCCGTTGAGCACCGAGGTGAGGGCCGACTTCTCGGCGCTGTCGACGGACAGGCCGTAGTAGTACTTCACCTGCACCCAGGCGCGGACGTAGGTGCAGCGGTAGGAGGTCTGCGGCAGCCAGGTCGACGGGTCCTGGTCGCCCTTGGAGCGGTTGGAGCTCGCGGAGACGGCGATCAGCTGCGGGCGGGTGAGGTCGTTGGCGAGGTTCTGGCGCTGGGCGGTCGTCCAGGCCCAGGCGCCGGAGCGCCAGGCCTCGGCGAGCGGCACCAGGTGGTCGATGTCGAAGCTGGACGCGCTGGTGGTCACCACGTTGTCGTAGGCGGAGGTCCAGGTGCCGCCGGTGGCGGCGCAGGCGGAGTCGGTGGTGACGCCGACGCCGTCCCTCTTCAGCACGGTCTCACGGGTGTTGCAGGTGCCGGAGATGGTGATCCAGTGGGGGAAGAGGGTGCGGTCGTAGGTGGACTCGTGGGACTCGGCGGCCACCGTGAGGCTCGCCAGGTAGGTCTTCGCGGTGCTGGTGGAGACGGGGGTGGGCAGTGCGGCCTCGGCGGTGCCGGCACTGGTCATCAGCGCGGTGGCGGCGAGGGCGGCGGCGCCGAGCGCGGCGGCGGTGCGGCGCAGCGGGCGTATCGAGCGCATGCGTGACTCCAGGGATGGGGGAAGCGCGAAGAGCACCCGGACGGACTGGTTCCGGGCGCTCAACAAGCTTGCTGCTCCCAGGGTTTACGCGAGTAGACCGAGGAGGTTAATTCTTCGCGGCGGGCGTGCGCACCGCGCATACACGCCGCCGCCAAGATCTGATGGTCAGTCAGTCCGTTTCGATCGGACGGCCGGTCAGGCTCCACCGTCGCCCTCGTGGGCGGGCAGCAGCTTGGCCAGCGCGTCCTCACCGCGGTAGCCCTCCCCCACCCCCTCGACGATGATCAGGTCGGCGGTGGAGTGGTCGGTGCGCAGGGCGATGATCTCCCGGTAGACGGGCGAGTCGTACCAGGCGTGGGCGCGCTCGCCGTCCGGGAAGGCGATGACGATGGTGTCGCCCGACCACTCCCCCTCCAGCACCCGGTAGGCGCCGCCGTGGACGACGAAGCGGCCGCCGTAGGGCTCCAGGGTGGCGTCGATCCGGCGCAGGTACTCGACGATGTCCGGGCCGAAGTCGATGGCGCGCATCCGGGCGATGGCATAGGCGGTCATGGTGGTCCCCCTCGGGTGCGGTGTCCGGTCCGCCGGTGGCGGCTGCCGGTGGACTCCACCGTAGGCGGCGGGAGTTGGCGGCGCATCGGTCACCCATCGGTCGCCCGTCGGTCGTCCACCGGTCGCCCGTCGGCCGGTCACCGGTCGCCCGCCGGCACCCACCGGTAGCCGACGCAGGTCCGCGGCACGTCCCGATCCGGTGACGGACCCGCAACTACCCGGTACTCCCGGCCGGTCACCCAGGCGTACTGGCTGCACACTGTCAGTGGGGGCGGGCAGGCTCAGGGCGGTACCGCCGACGAGGGAGGGGTTGGACCATGCAGGGGGAGGCGCAGACCGTGCACGGCCTGTTCGAGGAGCAGGCGGTGCGCGCACCGGACGCATCGGCCGTGGTCTGCGGTGAGGTCCGGCTCACCTACGGGGAGTTGGACCGGCGGGCGAACCGGCTGGCCCGGCACCTGGCCGGCCTCGGGCTCGGCCCGGGCGGCTTCGCCGCGGTCGCGCTCGGCCGCAGCACCGAACTGATCACGGCACTGCTGGCGGTGCTCAAGACCGGTGCCGCGTACGTGCCGTTGGAGCCGACCGGACCGGACCGGACGATCCGGCACGTGCTGGCGGACGCGGCTCCGGCCGTGGTGGTGACCGAGGAGGTGCACCGGGTGCGGCTCGCCGACTCCGGCGAGGGTGCGCTGCTCTGCCTGGACACCTCGGCGGCCGCGGTCGCCGCCGAGGACGACGGGCCGCTCGCCGTCGGGCTGACGTCCGGCGACCCGGCCTGCGTCTTCTACACCTCCGGCTCCACCGGGCTGCCCAAGGGCGCCCTGGTCGAGCACCGCAATCTGCTGCACTCGCACCGGGGTTGGCGCGAGGTGTACGGGCTGACCCCGGCGGACCGCTTCCTGCAGACCGCCACCCTGGAGTTCGACGTCTTCACCGCGGACTGGATCCGCGCCCTGTGCACCGGCGGCGCCCTGGTGATGGCCAAGCGCAACTTCACGCTCGACCGCACCGCCGAACTCTCCGAGCTGCACCGGCTGGTGGTCGACGAGCGGATCACCGTGATGGAGACCAACGTCCACACCGCGCGCCGACTGCTCGACCACCTGCAGCCGCGCGGCCTGGAGCTCGGCGCGCTGCGGCTGCTCACGGTGGGCGCCGAGAAGTGGTACCTGGACGAGCAGTTGAGGATGCAGCGCTACCTCGGCCCCGGCGTCCGGGTGATCAACGTGTACGGCGTCGCCGAGGCGGGCGTCGACAGCACGTACTTCGATCCGGCGGACCTCGGCGGGGACGTCGAGCAGCCCGAGCGGATCTCCCTGATCGGCCGGCCGTTCCCCGGCAACGGCGTGCACCTGATCGGCCCGGACGACCGGCCCGTCCCGGACGGCGACATCGGCGAGATCTGCCTCACCGGGCCGGGCGTCGGCCGCGGCTACCCGCGTCTGCCCGACCTGACCGGGTCCCGCTTCGCCTTCCTGCCCGGGATCGACGACCGCGCGTACCGCACCGGCGATCTGGCGCGGCGGCGCGCCGACGGGCTGCTGGAGTACGTCGGCCGGGACTCCGGGGCGGGCACCGCGAACGCGGCCGAGGCGGAGGCGGTGCTGCGCGGCCACCCGGAGGTGCGGGAGTGCGCGGTGACCGTCCTCGGTCCCGAACAGGGTTCCGCGAGGCGGCCGTTGGTGGCCTACGTGGTCGCGGCGGAGGGCACCCGGCCGGAGGCCTCCGCCGTCCGGGAGTACCTCGCCGAGCGGCTGCCGAAGCAGCTCGTGCCGGAGGCCGTCGTCCCCGTCCCGGCGCTGCCGCGCGCTCGGCACCGGGACGCCGGACGCCGAGCGGCCGGCACCCGCGACCGGCGCGTCGGCCCCGGCGAAGGCGTTCGGCCGACGTGCCGTCAACTCCTGACCGGCCCGCCCCGCCCGTCCGTCCCCCACCGGTCCGTCCGGCCGCCGCCGTGCCGGGCCGCACCCGGCGGGCGGGCGGGTGACCCGATCCACCCACCACCCCTGCGAGGAACGACATGACCGAGGACCGATCGCACGACACCGAGCACCACCGTCCGGACGCGCCCGCGCCCGCCCGGCGGGTGCCGTTCCCCCACCAGCCCGACGCCTCGTCACCGCGGGCGGACGTCGCCGGGGCGGACCTGCCCGATCCGCCGCAGACCGGCGACGGGTTCGGCGGCTGGCTCGACCGGCAGCAGGTGGCAACGGTCTCCGCCGAGTGGGAGGCCGTGCAGGCGGGCTTCGTCGACGACCCGGCGGACGCCGTGCGGCGCGCCGACGAACTCGTCGCCCGGGCGGCCGACCTGGTCACCGAGGCCGTCCGCCGGCGCCGCGAGGACCTGCACACCGAGCCGGGCAACCCGGCGGGGCCGGACGCCGGGACGGAGCGGCTGCGGCTCGCCCTGCGCGACTACCGCGGCGTCCTGGACCGCCTGCTGGCCTCCTGACCCCGACCGTCCCGGCCCCCGCGGGCCGGCCGAACCCGCAGCCACAGACACCTACGGAGGACCATGTCCGTGTGGACCGCCCTGAGGCCCGCCGCGGTCGCCGCGGCCGCACTGCTCGCGATCCTGCTGCTGGACCGGGTGGTGCTGGCGGTGGCGAGACGTCCGGCGGCGGGCCCCCACCGCCACGTGATGCTGCCGTGCCGGGTGCCCGGACTGCTGACCCTGGGCGCCCTGCTGCTGCTCGCGGCCGAACCGGCCGCGGGCCTCCCGGAGGCCGTCCGCGGGCCGCTGCGGCACGGCCTGGTGCTGCTCGCCCTGGCGGCCGGCGCGTGGCTGCTGGCCCGCGTCGTCGCCCTGCTGATCGACACCTCGCTCGCCCGGTACGCCACCGAGCGGCGCGACCCGGCGCGGATACGGCGGGTCCGCACCCAGACCGGCATGCTGCGCCGGCTGACCAGCGCCGGCATCGCGGTGCTCGCCCTGGCGGCGGCGCTGATGACCTTCCCGGCCGTCCGCTCGGTCGGCGCCAGCCTGCTCGCCTCCGCCGGCATCCTCGGCCTGGTGGTCGGCGTGGCGGCGCAGAACACGCTGGCCAACCTGTTCGCCGGGGTGCAGCTGGCGTTCGGCGACATGGTGCGGCTCGGCGACGAGGTCGTCGTCGCCGGCGACTGGGGGACGGTCGAGGAGATCACCCTCACCTGCGTGGTCATCGCCACCTGGGACGAGCGGCGGATCGTCATGCCGGTGTCCTACTTCGTCGGCCGGCCCTTCGAGAACTGGTCGCGCCGGGACCCGGCGATCACCGGGACGGCACTGCTCCACCTCGACCACCGCACGCCGGTGCCGGAGCTGCGCGCCGAGTTCGAGCGGCTGCTCAAGGAGAGCGAGTGGTGGGACGGCCGGGGCGCCGCCCTGCAGGTCGTCGACACCACGCCGACCACCATCGTGGTGCGCGCCCTGATGACCGCCCGCAGCGCCGCCGACGCCTTCGAACTCCGCTGCTGGGTCAGGGAACGGCTGATCGGCCACCTGCGCGAGCAGTACCCGGAGGCACTGCCGCGGGTGGCCGTCGACCCCGCGCGCGGCTGACCGCGGCGGGGCCCGCTCCTACTGCGGCTGCCGGGCGGCCTGCGCCTCGGTGAACTCCTTGAAACCGGCCAGGCCGTCCAGCACCCGGCGGTGGGCGAAGCCGAGCGCGGCCGCCAGGCGGTCCGCCAGCCGGGCCGGCCGGACGTCCAGTTGCAGCATCACCGTGGTCCGTCGGCCGTCCACCCGGTGGAAGGTCACCACACCGCTCTGCCGCAGGTCGCCCGTGACGGACGCCCAGGCGATCCGCTCGTCCTCGATCCGCTCGGTCACCCGGGCGTCGAACTCCCGTATCGCGCCGCCGGTGCGGACCGTCCAGCGGGTGAGTCCGGAACCGGCCCGTTCGACCCGGAGCACGCCCCGGAAGAACAGCGGGAAGTCCTCGACCCTCGCCCACTGCCGGTACGCCACCGGCACCGGCACCTCCACCCGGACGGACTGCTCGACCCGTGCCATCGCTCGCCACCTCCGCATCGCGCCCGCGGTCACCGTCCGGTGACCGCCCGTCAGACCGTCTGTCCCCGCCGCGCCCGGACATGCCCCCTCCGGCAGCGAATTGCGACCGGCCCCGGGTGACGGCGGCGAG
>NZ_JBEYFP010000408.1:0-5383 GCF_040634455.1 Kitasatospora sp. NPDC007106 | reverse complement strand
CGCCGGGTGAGCCCCGGTCAGGGATGCGGCCCGTCGGCCACGGGCGGTGGTGGCACATGTGGGACCTGGCTCTTTTGTGCCAGGCCGAGGCCGTTCCGGGGCTGTGTCACGCACCTGTAGGACCGTCACATGACTCCCCCCATACTCCGCCACCGCCCCGGTCGGAGGATCCTGACCGCAGCGGTGGCCTGCACATCGGTGGTCGTGCTCGTGGCCGGACCGGCCGACGGTGCGACGGCGCGCGGCACGCTTCCGACGGTGTCCGCGGCACGACAGGGCGGCGCCACCCACAGCGTCACCCTCATCACGGGCGACGTCGTCCGGGTCATGGATCTCGGACAGGGCCGGCAGGCCGTCGATGTCACCAGACCGGCCGGTGCTCCCGGCGGCGTGCGGACCGAGAACGTCGGCAAGGACCTGTACGTCTTTCCCGACGAGGCCATGCCCTTCCTGGCCGCCGGCGCACTGGACCGGCGGCTGTTCGATGTCACGTCACTTGTCGCCCAGGGCTACGACGACGCGCACAGCGACGGCATTCCGCTGATCGTCGGCTACGACGCGGCCGCTCCCCGTTCCGGTGCCGCAGCCGGCGCGGGGCGGGCTCCGAAGGGCTCGGTCATGGTGCGGACCCTGCCCAGCATCAATGGCGCCGCTCTCAAGGTCGCCAAGAAGCAGACCAGGTCCTCCTGGGAGACGGTGGCTGCTTCCGCCGGCGCGGCGGCCGCGACGGCTGCGGCACGGCCGACCGGCGCCCGGCTGTCGGGCGGCATCGACCGGATCTGGCTGGACGGCAAGGTGCACGCCTCGCTGGCGACCAGTACCGCCCGCATCGGCGCCCTGGGGGCCTGGGCCGCAGGCCTCGACGGCAAGGGCGTCAAGGTCGCCGTGCTCGACACCGGCATCGACCGCGGCCACCCGGATCTGAACGGTCGCGTCTCGCAGTCCGAGAGTTTCGTACCGGGGGAGGGCGTCGACGACGGCAACGGCCACGGCACGCACACCGCCTCCACCGTCGGCGGCAGCGGCGCCGCCTCAGACGGCCGGGAGAAGGGCGTCGCACCCGGCTCCGACCTGCTGATCGGCAAAGTACTGGGCGACGACGGCTCCGGTGACGACTCGTGGGTCATCGCGGGCATGGAGTGGGCGGCCGCCCAGCACGCCAAGGTGGTCAGCATGAGCCTCGGCGGCTCCGACCCCAGCGACGGCACGGACCCGCTGAGCCTGGCCGTCGACCGGCTCAGCGCGGAGAGCGGCACCCTGTTCGTGGTCGCCGCCGGCAACGCCGGGCAGGAGGCAGTGATGGGCGCGCCCGGTGCCGCCGATGCGGCCCTGACCGTGGCCGCCGTCGACGATGAGGACCGGCTCGCGTCCTTCTCCACCATGGGCCCGCGCCAAGGCGACTACGCCCTCAAGCCGGACATCGCCGCACCCGGTGTCGACATCCTGGCGGCGAAGGCCGGCGGCACCGCCGCGAGCGGCTACTACCAGGCGATGAGCGGCACGTCGATGGCGACTCCGCACGTCGCGGGCGCGGCGGCGATCCTGGCGCAGCAGCACCCTGACTGGACCGGCAGCCGGCTCAAGGACGCGCTGATGAGCACGTCCGCACCACTGGCCGGGGCCACGGCCTACCAGGTCGGCGCCGGCCGGGTCGACCTGACGTCATCGGTCGCATCCACGGTGACCGGCACGGGCTCGGTCTGGTTCGGCTTCGACGCGTGGCCGCACACCGACGAGCCGGCCGTCTCCCGCACGGTCACCTACCGGAACGACGGCGGCACGGACCTCGTGCTGCGGCTCGCCGAGAGCGCGGCCGTGGCCGGCGGCCCGTACGACGTCGACCCCGGCGCCGACGCGGGCGCCGCCGCGCCCGCCGGGATGTTCTCGCTCTCCGCCGACACGGTCACCGTGCCCGCGCACGGCACCGCGAGCGTCACCACGACCGCGGAGCCGCGGCTGGGTGCGAACGGCCGCCGCTACCTCGGTCAGGTCACCGCCACCGACGCCTCCGGTGCCGTCGTGGCCCGGACGCAGTTGGGTCTGTACAAGGAGGACCAGCGCCACACCCTGCACATCTCGCTCAAGGACCGCGCCGGCAAGCCCGCGGCGGGCACCGTCGAACTGCAGACGTTCGGCGTCCCCGATCCGTCGTTCGTCGCGGTCGACGCCACCGGCACCGCCGACGTACGCCTGCCCGCTGGCACCTACAGCGCGGTGAGTTACCTCCCGGTGGCCGGAAGCCACGGCCCCGACTCGGTCGGCCTGGCGCTACTGGGCGACCCGGAGATCGTCCTCGACCGCGACCGCAGCATCGACCTGGACGCCTCCCGGGCGGTCGAGGCGACCGCGCAGGTGCCGCAGGAGATCGAGGACCGGATGGTGTACGCCGACTGGTACCGCTCCGACGGCGCCGGCAGCACCATCGCCGAGCAGTACATCCTCTCCCCGACCGACGACAGCCTGTTCGTCCTGCCCACCCGCGCGGTGACCCGCGGCGCGTTCGAGTACGAGACCCGCTGGCGCAAGGCCGCTCCGCAGCTGACCGTCAGCCGGGACGGACGGCCCGTCACGCTGCAGTACCAGGCCGGATCAGCGGTGTACGACGGCACCGCCCGGCTGGAGGCCGTGCACGCAGGCACCGGCACACCCGCCGACTACGCACGCCATCGCGTCAAGGGCAGGATCGCAGTCGTCACGGCCTCCCCGGCGCTGACCGGCAGCCAGCGGGCCCGGGCCGCCGCGGACGCAGGCGCCGCCCTGCTGATCGTGGTCGACGACGGCCCCGGCAAGCTCTACGAGTGGGTGGGCACGGAGACCGGCACCGAGAGCGCCGTGCCCGTCGTATCGGTCACCGCGCGAGAGGGTGCGCCGCTGCTGGCCGCGGCCGACCGCGGCCGCGCCGAGCTGGCACTCAAGGGCGTGCGCAACTCGCCGTACGTCTACGATCTGGTGGACCCGAGGCCCGACCGGATCCCGGCGGACCTGACGTACCGGCCGAAGGCGGAGGACCTCGCCAGCGTCCGGATGCGCTTCCACGGCGACACCACCTACTCCAGTGGCGAGTACCGCTGGGACTACCGCCCCTACCGGGCCTACTCGGTGGGCTTCCTGCAGCCGGTCGACATGCCCGGCACCCGCATCGACTACGTCTCCGCACAGCCCGGCACCACATGGGCGGAGGACTCCCTCACCGGGCCGGGCATGGTGCTCGAGTCCCGGTCCGGCATGGTGACCTACCGGCCCCACACCGAGACGACCCGTGACTGGTACGCGCCGGTCGCACACCCCCGCAACGGCAGCGGCTTCTGGTGGTCCAGCCGGCAGTCGGGCTACGCGGAGATCAACATCCAGCCCTGGACGGACAGCGGCACCGACCACGGCGGCATCATGGTGGACGACGCCAACACGGTGACGCTGAAGGCCTACCAGGACGGCGAGCTCGTGAAGACCTCGGCCTGGCCGTCGCTCTACCTCGACACCGTGCCGGACCGTCCGGTGACCTACACCCTCGACCTGAAGGCCGAACGCGACCCCGCGCTCTACCGGCTCACACCCCGTACCCACTCGATGTGGACGGTCAGGTCCGCCCCGGTGACCGATCCGTACGAGATCGACGTGATGGCGCTCCTCCAGCTGGACTACCAGCTCTCCACCGACCTGGCGGGCAACCGGCCGGGCGGACGGCAGACGGTCGGCCTGTCGGCGAGCCACCTGCCCGGCGCCGCGGGCACCGGTGCCGTCACCGACGGCACCCTCGCGGTCTCCTACGACGACGGTGCCACCTGGCACCCCGCGGCCCTGGAACGCACCGCCACCGGGCACTGGACGGCCCGGTTCGACGCCCCCTCCCGCGGCTTCGTCTCCCTCCGCGCGACGGCCCGGGACAGCGCCGGCAACCGCGTCACCCAGGAGGTGATCCGGGCGTACGGGCTGTCCGGCCCCGAGCACCACGGCCGCGCCGAGCCGTAGTCCCTGGCGCCCCCGGCGGGTCGACGACCCGTCGGGGCGGCCCAGGTACGACGGGCAGACACCGGTCTCTGCCGCCAGGACGGCCCCGGGCGTTCCGCCTCGGGGCCGTCTGCCGTATCCTCACGCGCCAGGACCGTGAAGTGAGGACTGCTCATGTTCGCTGCGCTCGGGCTGGACCCGGCCCAGGAGGAGGTCTACCGGCTCCTGGCGACCCGGGTCGACCGAAGTGTCGCCGAACTCGCAGCCGACACCGGACGGACCACGGACGAGGTGGGCGGCCTGCTCACCGCGCTCACCGCCCGCGGACTGGCCGCGGCCGCCCCGGGCGCCGAAGGCCGGGAGGCCGGCACGGTCTACACCGCCGCACCGCCGGACATCGCCCTCGGCGCGGTGCTCCGCCAGCGGCGCGACGAACTGCACGCCGCCGAGGCCGGCCTCGCCGACCTCGCCGAGCAGCACCACCGGGCCGCTCGCGACCGGGCCTCCGGCGTCGTCGAGGTCCTCACCGACGTCGCCGCGGTACGCCACCGCTTCGCCCAGCTCCAGCACTCGGCCCGCCACCAGGTCCGCTCGATGATCGTGCCGAACCTCACCGTCGTCCCGCACACGCAGAACGAGGCCGGCACCGCAGGACTGCGCCGCGGCGTGCGCTACCGGGCGATCCTGCAGCGCTCGGCGCTCACCGGGCCGGGCATGGTCGCGGACGTCATCGCCAGCCTCACCGAGGGCGAGCAGCTCCGCGTCGCCGACCACGTGCCGGTCAAGCTCGTGATCGCGGACAGCAGCGTCGCCATGGTGCCGCTCAGCTCGGCCCGGAACACCGCCGCCGCATCCGTCCTCGTCCACGCGGGCGGCCTGCTCGACGCACTCATCGCGTACTTCGAGACGTCCTGGCAGGCGGCCTTCCCCATCGCGGCGAACACCGTCGGCGACGGCCTCACAGAGAGCCGGCCGGACGAGATCGACGAACTCGACGCCCGCATCCTCGCCCTGGTGCTGGCCGGCCTGACCGACCAGGCCGCCGCAGGCCAGCTCGGCATCTCCCGCCGCACCGTCCAGCGCCGGATCACCGACCTGATGTCCCGGGCCGGCGTCGAGACCCGCATCCAGCTCGGCTGGCAGGCCGCCCGCCGCGGCTGGGCGTGAACCCCGCCCGTCCCGGCCCGACGGGCGGTCAGGAGCCCGTGTCCCCGCCCGGGCGCGGGTGCCGTCCTCCGCCGGTGCCCTGCGGGTCCGCCGTCCCGGCGGTGTGGGGGCGGGCGACCTCGCCGCCGCGCACCTCGTAGGCGCGCGGGGGCGGTGCGGGTCGCGGCGGAGGAAGCCCTTTCGCTCCAGGGCCATCAGCCGGTGGGCGACGGAGGAGGTGGAGGAGAGGCCCACCGCCTGGCCGATCTCACGCATGGACGGCGGGTAC
>NZ_JBEYFP010000407.1:0-5384 GCF_040634455.1 Kitasatospora sp. NPDC007106 | reverse complement strand
CTGGTTATGCTCCCGTCGTGGAGCTCGACGTCCGACACCTGCGGGTGCTGTGCGCGATCGCGGACACCGGCAGCGTCCGGAAGGCCGCCCGCCGGCTCGGCATGACCCAGCCGTCCCTCACCACCCAGCTGCACCGCATCGAGCGGACCATCGGCGGACGGCTGTTCACCCGCGAACAGACCGGCAGCCGCCCCACCGCGCTCGGCCACTCGGTGCTCTCCAGAGCCAGACCCGTGATCAGCGAGATGGACGCCCTGGTCGCCGCCGCCCGCGAGGAGGCCGCCGGGCCGGGCCGCCGGAGACTGCGGATCGGCAGCGTCGGCAGCCGCGCGGTCGCCGCCTGGCTGCGCCGCGTCCACGACCGGCTCCCGGACACCGACACCACCATCCACATCGACATCTCGGCGATCGCCCTGCTGCAACTGGTCGCCGCCGAACAGCTCGACATCGCCTTCGTGCACGAGAGCGAGGGCTTCCCGCTGCGGGTGCCGCCCGGCACCGAACAGCGCGTCCTGATGGCCCGCGAACCGCAGTTCGTCGCCCTCGCCGAAGGCCACCCGGCGGCCTCCCGGCCGGTCGTCGCACTCGCCGACCTGGCCGAGGACACCTGGATGGTCGACCCCACCGCCGACCACGAGTACGCCGCGCTGCGGCGGGTCTTCGCCGAGGCCGGACTCGACCCGCGGGTCGTCCAGGTCCGGGACAACGCCACCGCCGCCGAACTCGTCGCCTCCGGCGAGGCCGTCCGCCCGTGCCAGCCCACCTCACCGCCCGGCCCCGGCACCGTGCTGCGGCCGGTGCACGGCGACCCGTTCGCCGTCCGGCTGCTGCTCACCTGGCGGCCCGGAGCCATCGGCGGCCCCGCCCTCGACGGGCTCTGGACCGACCTGCGACGCGCCTACCTGGACCTCGCCAGCGTCAACCCCGCCTACCGCGCCTGGCTGCGCCGCCACAACCGCTCGCTGCGCCACCTGCTCGCACCCTCGTGAGGAGGCGGGCGCACCACCAGGGGCGCCCCGGATCCCTCAGGCGCACCGCTCCCGGACCGCGCGGTTCTCCCGCGCCCCCGGTGGCCCTCTAGTGCGGGCCGGGGCCGTCGAGGAGGGTGTGGACGGCTCGGGCGTGGGCGTGGGAGCGGGCGGTGACCGCGATGTGGGAGCCGTCGGCGAACACGAGGTCGACGCGTTCGGGCTGACGACTGCGGACGGTGCCGGTACGGGCGAGCTCCTGGCGCCCGAAGGCGGCCATCAGTTCGCCGTGGTCGTGGTCGACCAGCAGGACCCGCCGGTCGGTGACGGCCAGCAGGGTGCGGCCGTGCCGGAACCGGCGGTGGGTGCTGGGTCCCGTCCGCACGGCGATCACGAAGCGGCCGGCCGCGCTGCCCCAGCCGCCGGAGAACGGGCGCCCGTGGAACGCCCGCCGCACACCGCGCACGGTGGACTCGCCGACCGCCTCGACCATGCCCTCCAGGTCGAGGAGTTGCAGCGGCAGCAGGAGGACGGCCGACAGGCAGCCGCGCCGCCGCCCGGCCGGTTCCTGCGGCGGCCGGACGGCCGTCCGGTGCCGCGCGGGCAGCCCGCGGCGGACGTACCGGTCGAGGCCGAGGTCGACGACGCCGTACAGCGGTTCACCGGGCTGCAGCCACCGCAGCGGCAGCTGCGACCAGCGGTGCAGACGTTCCTCGTAGGCCCGGTCGAATGCCGGGTTCGCCGGGGCCATCAGCCGAACGCCTCCTCGATCCGGCTCCGGGGCACCCGGTAGGCGGGGGCCGCGGGGCGGCCGTCCAGGTCGCGGGCGACCGCGTCGATGTTGGTGTCGCTGTTGAGGGCGTCGCCGATCGGTGCGGTGGGCGAGCCGGTCAGCCCGGTGGCGCCTTCGAGGAGCGGCTCGGCGACCGCGCCCTGGAACCCCTTGAGCGCGGTGGAGGTCAGGAACCGCTCCGGCGACTTGTACGGGTTGGCCCAGGTGCCCGGGTTGAACGCCGACTTGCCGCCCTTGCGCATCCGGCCGACCGCCTTGCGGGCGGCGTTGGCGCGCTTGAGGGCGGCGCCCGCCTTCTCGGCCTCGCGCATCTCCTTGATGAGCCGGCGCAGGGTGCGCAGCTTGCGCGCCAGGCTGACCGAGACCTTCTCGACGCGGGCGAGGAAGACGAGCATCTCGGCCTCGACCACCACGGCGTCGACCACGGTCGCCAGGCCGAGGGTCAGGATGTCGGCGACCAGGCCGGCGGCCAGGGTGACGGCGATCCATTCGATCGCCTCGCGGATGATCTCGACCACCATGTCCTCGGCGAGCCGGCACTCCGCGGCGGCCTGGCTGAGGATCTGCGCGGTCTGCGCCATGTCGTCGGCGGTGGCGTCGACCGCCTCGACGACCTGGCCCATGTGGCGGCCGAACGCGGCGGAGGCCTGCCCGTGCCAGTCGTCGACGAGCGCCTCGCCGCCGCGGCGCAGTTCCTCGGCGACCTCGCGGGTGGCCCGGGCCTGGTCCTGCCACGTCCGGGCCGCGGCGGTGAGGGCGTCGGCGTCGCCGGTGACCTTCTCCAGCCACCCCATCAGGCCGGACTTCTCCAGGGCCCAGCGGACGGCGTCGTCCAGGCCCTGGTCGATGGCGCCCTGGGCGGGGTTGTGGATCTCGGGGAGCGGCAGCAGCGGCTCCTTCATCCAGTCGCGGGTCCACTTGTAGGCGCCCGCGACCTCGGCGGCGGTGGTCATCGGGCGCCACCGCCGACGCCGCGGCCGACCTCGTCCTCGCCGTCGCGGTAGTCGGCCGCGTTGGCCTCCAGGCCGTCGGTCACGTGGGCCAGGACGTCCATGAGGTCGGCGAGGTTGTCCTGCTCGGCCTGCGCGTGGTCGTGGTAGCCGTCGCGCAGTTCCTCCGAATCGGGCAGGTGGCCGAACGCACCGGCCGGCACCTCCACCCCGGCGAGCGTGTCCCGCGCGGCCGCCAGCCGTGCGTTCTGCTGTTCCACCAGTGCCGCGTACCGGTGCAGTGCGTCCGGACGCACGCGGAAATCAGGCTCGCTCATGCGGGTATCCCCAGGCCCTTGAGACGTCGCTCCGCGGCGCGCCGGGGCTCACCGCGGATTTGTTCGAGAGGACCTTACCGGGGCGTCGGCACGGTGAATTCCCGGGGCGGGTGCCGCACCTCCGGGCGGCGGTTCCCGGGAATTCGACGAATCGTCAGAGGCGTTTCGCAGCAGCGGATCTGGTGTTGCGTCGGATCGGGCGCCGACGGTGGCCACCATTCGCCTGCAGATCTTTCACATTCCCTGCGCGGCGCCGGGGTCGGCGGGCAGGTCGAGGATCTCGTCGACCGGGCGGCGCGGGGTGGTGGCGCCGGGCGGCCCGTAGCCGAAGCGCAGCACCAGCTGGACGTGGCCGGGGCCCTGCTCCGGGTCGCGGAGCAGCCGCCGGGTGTCCGGCCACTCGACGGCCTGGTGCAGGACGGAGACCCGCAGTCCGTGCAGGGTGGCGAGCAGCCAGACGCGTTCCATCGCCTGGCCGGCCCGCAGCCAGTCGGCGGCGCGGTCCCCGTGGGTGGTCAGGGTGGCCAACTGCGGCAGGGCCTCGAACCGGCGGGTGGGGGGCGGGGCGAGGACCGCGGGTGCGGGCGGGCGGCCGGTGAAGCTGCGCATCGGCACCCGGGCGTCGTGGTCCTGCGGGCCGAGGGCGGCGGCCGGGATGCCGTCCACGGCCGGGGCCTCGGGCCGCAGCCAGGTACGGGTCTCGGTCTGCCGGGCGACGTCGGCGGCGATCCGGGCCTCCGCCTCCGCGGTCAGGTCGAGCACCCTCCGCACCTCGGCCTCCTCCAGCGCGGTCATGACCGTGCCCTCGGTGTGGGCCGCGTCGAGGAGTTCGCCGAGCACCGCCTCGGGCACGTCCCGGTTGGCGAACGGCTCGCGGCTGGAGTGGCGGAGGAACACCGCCGGGTAGAGGTCGCGGCCGAAGGGCTCCGGGCCGGCCTGCCGCCCCTCGGCGAGGTCGAGTTCGGCGATCGGCTGCCGGCCGGGGTGGCCGGGCTGCAGCCGCAGCACGGGTGCACGGCCGAAGTGCACGGCGGCGACCCGCAGGTTGAACAGGGCGGCACCGATCGAGATGTGCAGCGCCCGGCCGTCGGGGTCGGTGACCGGGACGGCCCGGCGGTAGTCCGCGTACACCTCCAGGCGGCGCAGGTCGGCGCTGGGCCGGAACCGCCACGGCTGGCTGTTGTGCAGGGAGGGTGCGGCGCCGCCGGCGGCGGCCAGGGCGCGCAGCTCGTCACGGGTGAGGGCCGGGCTGATCATGATGGATCACTCCTTGCCGCGGGTACCGTCGGTACTCCGAGCGTGCGCCGCCCCGGGTGCACCCGGTAGGGCCCAAGGGCCCACCGCGGCGTGCCGGGAGTCCCGCCTCCCCGACGCCCGGGCGCGTCGTGGGACGCGCCGCTCAGCCGCGCACCCGCCCGGCGGCGCCGGGCCGGGGCACGCCGTCGACCGACAGGCAGATGCCGAAGACCCGCTCGTACCCCGTCCAGCCGTTCACCCGGCCTCGGTTGTTGCTGATCTGCACCCGCCGGCGGGCCGGATCCAGGGCCGACACCAGGTGCAGGTACACCGTCCCGGAGACCCGGGCCAGCACGATGTCGCCGACCTGCAGCGCGGACGGGTCGACCGGGGCGACGACCACCGGCTGCCTGCTGCGGATCAGCGGCACCATCGACGAGCCGCTCGGCCGGAACTCCACCGTCGCCCCGCCGGCGACCCGGCCCGCCACCCCGTCCAGCACTCCCATGCGACCGATCGTGGCAGAGCCGCCGAGGCGGGCCCACCGGTTATCCGGGCGACCCGGGCCCGGCCTCACCGCTCCCGGGCGGTTCCGTCCCGGGCGGTTCCGTCCCGGGCGGTTCCGTCCCGGGCGGTTCCGTCCCGGCCGCCACGAGCCGGACGAAGCCCTCGGTCCATTCGTCCCGGTCGAGCGTGTACTCGCCGATGTGGAAGCAGTCCGGCTCCTCGGCGAAGCCGGGCAGCAGGCGGGCCCGGTGGATCCGTTCCCCGGCCAGGGCCTCGGTCGAGTAGACGCCGAGCAGCTTGGCGTCGTCGCCGTCCTGTTCGTCGAGGTACGGGACGTCGCCGTCGAGGTGCAGGGTGGCCCCGTCCTCGCCCGCCTCGTTGTGGTGGGCGATGTGCCAGAGCAGGTGGACCTTCATCGCGGCAGGCTACCGGCCGACGGGGGCGGTTCGGCGCAGCGGTCCGGTTGGTGCGAGGATGGCCCGGTCGTGATCCTCTGTCAGTTCCGCCTCCTGCGTGTCGCGGTCTTCGCCACGGTGTGCGTGGCGCTGGCCGCGCTGGGGCACGCCGCCGTCTCCGGGCAGCCCGTCCCGGTGCCGGTGCTCGGCGCCGCGGC
>NZ_JBEYFP010000406.1:0-5385 GCF_040634455.1 Kitasatospora sp. NPDC007106 | reverse complement strand
CCGGTTCTCCAGGGCCACCTCCTGCGCGCGCAGGTGCTTCTTCACCGTCATCGGGTAGTAGGTGCCGCCCTTGACGGTGGCGTCGTTGGCGACGACCACGACCTCGCGACCGGCCACCCGTCCGATGCCGGCGATCACACCGGCGGCCGGGGCGGCGCCGTCGTAGAGGCCGTCGGCGGCGAGCGGGCACAGCTCCAGGAAGGGGGAGCCCGGGTCGAGCAGGGTGTCCACGCGGTCGCGGGGGAGCAGCTTGCCGCGCGCGGTGTGCCGGGCCCGGGCCTTGGCGCCGCCGCCCAGCGCGGCCGTCGCGAGCTTGCTGCGCAGCTCGTCGACCAGCTCCCGGTGGGCGGCCTCGTTGGCGCGGTAGGCCGCCGAGCCGGGGTCGGCGGCGGACTCCAGCCGCGGTGCCGGCGCGGCGGCGGCACCCGGGACGGCGTGCCGCGGTTCGGTGCCGGCGGCCGGGCCGGTGAACGGGCCGGCCGCCGGGCCGACGGCGGATCCAATGGATGAGAGGACCATCCCAAGAGCTCCCTTGCCTCGGAGCCGAGTGGACGTGCGGAGGGATGGTCCGCCGCCCGAAGGTTAATGAGCGTTAACTCCTGCGGCCAGGTTAACCGCCGATAACGCGGCTGTCTACGATGGGCAGCATGCCGAACGTGCCAGCAGCCTCCGCGCTCCCACGCCGCGACCAGATCCGCAAGGAGGCCGCGCGGCTGTTCGCCGCGCGCGGCTTCCTGGGCGTCGGCGTGGACGAGATCGGCAAGGCGGTGGGGATCAGCGGCCCCGGTCTGTACCGGCACTTCGCCGGCAAGGACGCGATGCTCGCCGACCTCCTGATCGGCATCAGCGAACGGCTGCTGGAGGAGGGCCGGCGCCGGGCCGGCGAGGCCGGCGGCACGGGCGGACCCGCCGGGGCGCTGGACGCCCTGATCGGCGGCCACGTGGACTTCGCCCTGGACGACCGCGACCTGATCATCCTGCACGACCGGGAACTGCTCCACCTGAAGGAGGAGGACCGCCGCCGGGTCCGCCGGCTGCAGCGCGGCTACGTCGAACTCTGGGTCGGCGTCGTCCGCGAGGCCTTCCCGCCGCTCGCCGCCCCCGACGCCGAACCGCTCGCCCGGGCCGCCGTCCACGCCGTCTTCGGCCTGCTCAACTCCACCCCGCACAGCGCCGCCCCCCACCCGGGCCAGCCGGACCGCTCCGGGCTGCCCCGCGACGCGATGGCCGCCCTCCTGCACAGCCTCGCCCAGGGGGCCTTCGCCGCAGCCGCGGCCGGCGCCGCCGCCCGGGCGGCCTAGGGGCTCCGCCCGGGTCTCCTGGGTCCGGGCGTAGGACCAGCGCCGGAGGTCCGGCCGGTCCGGCGGCCCGTGCGTCCGGGCGGGTGGATCGGCGACCCTGGGAGGCGGCGGGAAGGTTTCGCGGACCCCTCGTCGTTGAGCCTGCCGGGCGTCCGTCGAAAGGCGATGGACGGCGGTCGAGCCGAATGGTTAGTATCCCTAAATATGCCTGAGACTCATGGTTCTACTGCGGAGATTTCCCGGGACGCCGATCCTCAGAGCAGCCGGTCCGGCAAGGCCCACCTGCGCCGCCGCCGGTCCAAAGACCGGCGGACCCCCGGCACCCCGGACGAGTCCCGCTGGCTGCGCAGACTGGGCGGCTACTCCTGGCGCTACCGCAAGAACGTCCTGCTCGCCTTCGGCGCCTCGCTCGTCGGCATGGCCGTCAGCGCCGTCGTCCCGCTGGTCACCAAGCTGATCATCGACGACGTCATCACCGCCCACACCCGCCCGCTCGCCCCCTGGGCGGTCGTGCTGCTGCTCGCCGCGGCCGTGGTCTTCCTCTGCGCGCAGATCCGCCGCTACTACGGCGGACAGCTCGCCCTCGACGTCCAGCACGACCTGCGGGCGGACCTCTTCACCTCGCTGACCCGCCTCGACGGCCGCCGCCAGGACCGCCTGGACACCGGCCAGGTCGTCGGCCGCGCCACCTCCGACCTGCAGCTCATCAACGGCCTGCTCTCGATGCTGCCGATGATGACCGGCTACCTGCTGATGTTCGGCATGTCCTTCGCGGTCATGCTCTGGCTCTCGCTGCCGCTCACCCTGATCGCCCTGGTGATGGCGCCCGCCCTCTGGTGGTGCGCCGCGCTCAGCCGCAAGCGGCTCTTCCCCGCGACCTGGGCCGCCCAGCAGGAGGCCGCCGCGGTCGCCGGTGTCGTCGACGCGGCCGTCGGCGGCGTCCGGGTGGTCAAGGGCTTCGGCCAGGAGGCCCAGGAGCGCGCCAAGCTGGAGAGGGCCTCCCGCGGCCTGTACGGCGCCCGGCTCCGCTCGATCCGGCTGAACAGCCGCTACACCCCGGCCATGCAGGCCGTCCCCGCCCTCGCCCAGGTCGCCGTGCTCGCCCTCGGCGGCTGGCTGGCCGTCCGGGGCCAGGTCTCGCTGGGCACCTTCGTCGCCTTCTCCACCTACGTCGCCCAGATGACCGGCCCGGTGCGGATGCTCGCCATGGTGATCACCGTCGGCCAGCAGGCCAGGGCCGGCGTGGAACGCGTCCTCCAGCTGATCGACCAGCGCCCGCACGTCCAGGAGCGCCCCGACGCCCGGCCGCTCACCCCTGCCGACACCGACCCCGGTGCCACCGCGCCCGGCGCGCCCGCACCCGGCACCGCCGCCCTCGAACTCGACCGCGTCGACTTCCACTACGAGGACCACGGGGACGCCCACCCGGGCGACGAGGACGCCGTCCCCGTCCTCGACGGCCTCAGCTTGCGTCTCCAGCCCGGCGAGACCCTCGCCCTGGTCGGCGCCTCCGGCTCCGGCAAGTCGACCGTCGCCCAGCTCGTCCCGCGCTTCTACGACCCGACGGCCGGCAGCGTCCGGCTCTACGGGCACGACCTGCGCGACATCACCCTCGACTCGCTGCGCGCCACCGTCGGCATCGTGCCCGAGGAGAGCTTCCTGTTCTCCGAGAGCGTCCGCACCAACATCGCCTACGGCCACCCCGAGGCGACCGACGAGCAGATCGAGGCCGCCGCCCGCGCCGCCCAGGCCGACGGCTTCATCCGCGAGCTGCCCGACGGGTACGACACCAAGGTCGGCGAGCAGGGACTCACCCTCTCCGGCGGCCAGCGGCAGCGGATCGCCCTGGCCCGTGCCATCCTCACCGACCCGCGGATCCTGCTGCTCGACGACGCGACCTCCGCGGTCGACCCGCAGGTCGAGGCCGAGATCTTCGAGGCGCTCCGCTCGGTCATGGCCGGACGCACCACCCTGCTGATCGCCCACCGCCGCTCCACCCTGCAGCTCGCCGACCGGATCGCCGTCCTCGAACGCGGCCGCCTCGTCGACATCGGCACCCACCGCGAGCTGGACGAACGCTGTCCGCTCTACCGGGCACTGATCACCGACCCGGACGCCGCCGACGCCACCGCCCGCGGCAGCGCCGAGGGTGCCGTTGCCGCCGGGAGCGCCGCTGCGGCCGGGAGCACCGCGGCTGCGACGACCGGCAACGGCGCCCCGGCCAAGAAGCCCGCCGCCGACGCCGAACTCCTCGCCAAGGTCGCCGCACTGCGGCCCGCCACCGACACCCCCGACATCCGGGTCGAGGACGCCGAGGCCGGCGACCTGCACTTCAGCCTCCGCCGCCTGCTCGCGCCCTTCCGCGGCCCGCTGGCCCTCGCCCTGCTGCTGGTCGCCCTGGACACCGCCGCCGGCCTCACCCTGCCGATCCTGATCCGGCACGGCATCGACGACGGCGTCAGCAAGGCCGCGATGACCGGCGTCACCGTCGCCGCCCTCGGCGCCCTCGTGGTCGTCCTGCTGGACTGGCTGGTGCAGAGCGCCGAGACCAGGGTCAGCGGCCGCACCGGCGAGCGCGTCCTCTACACCCTGCGGCTGAAGATCTTCGCGCACCTCAACCGGCTCGGCCTCGACTACTTCGAGCGCGAGCTCACCGGCCGGATCATGACCCGGATGACCACCGACGTCGACTCGATCTCGACCTTCCTGCAGACCGGCGTCGTCACCGCCGTGGTCAGCCTGCTCACCTTCTTCGGGATCTTCGCCGCACTGCTGATCCTCGACGCCGGCCTCGCGCTGGTGGTCTTCGCCGTCCTGCCCGTGCTGGTCGTGGCCACCCTGGTCTTCCGCCGCAAGTCCACCGTCCAGTACCAGATCTCCCGGGACCTGATCTCCACCGTCAACGCCGACCTGCAGGAGAACGTCGCCGGCATGCGGATCGTCCAGGCGTTCCGCCGGCAGGACGTCAACACCGCCCGCTTCGTCGCCCGCGGCCTGGAGTACCGCGACGCCCGCGCCCGGGCCCAGCTCTACATCTCGCTGTACTTCCCGTTCGTCCAGTTCCTGTCCAGCGTCGCCTCCGCGCTCGTCCTGATCGCCGGCGCCGCCCGGGTCGACGCCGGCACCCTCACCATCGGCGCCCTGGTCGCCTACCTGCTCTACATCGACCTGTTCTTCGCCCCGGTCAACCAGCTCTCCCAGGTGTTCGACGGCTACCAGCAGGCCAGCGTCAGCCTCGGCCGGATCGGCGAACTGCTGCGCACCCCGACCAGCACCCCCGAGGCAGACCCGCCCGTGCCGGTCACCCGCCTCAAGGGCGACATCCACCTCGACGGCGTCGGCTTCGCCTACAACGGCGACGGCGAGGACCTGCCGAACGTGCTCACCGGCATCGACCTGCACATCCCGGCGGGCCAGACCGTCGCCCTGGTCGGCGAGACCGGCGCCGGCAAGTCCACCCTGGTCAAGCTGGTCGCCCGGTTCTACGACGCCACCTCCGGCACCGTCCGGGTCGACGGCACCGACATCACCGGCTACGACCTCTCCCAGTACCGGCACCGGCTCGGCGTCGTCCCGCAGGAGGCGTACCTGTTCGCCGGCACCCTCCACGAGGCGATCGCCTACGGCCGGCCCGGCGCCACCCGCGCCGAGGTCGAGGCCGCGGCCCGCGCCGTCGGCGCCCACGAGATGATCCTCGGCCTCTCCGGCGGCTACGACCACGAGGTCGCCCCCCGCGGACGGAACCTCTCCGCCGGCCAGCGCCAGCTCGTCGCCCTCGCCCGCGCCGAACTCGTCGACCCCGACATCCTGCTGCTGGACGAGGCGACCGCCGCCCTCGACCTCGCCAGCGAGGCCGCCGTCAACCAGGCCGCCGACCGCCTCAGCGGCGGCCGCACCACCCTGGTCATCGCCCACCGCCTGACCACCGCCGAACGCGCCGACCGGATCGTCGTCCTCGACCACGGCCGGATCGTCGAGGACGGCACCCACAGCGAACTCCTCGCCGCGGGCGGCGCCTACCACCGGCTCTGGCAGGCCTTCGTCTCCGACGGCCGCCCCACCCCGGTCGGCTGACCGCCGCGCC
>NZ_JBEYFP010000405.1:0-5405 GCF_040634455.1 Kitasatospora sp. NPDC007106 | reverse complement strand
GGCGGTGAGGCCCTCCGCGGCCTGCCACAGGGCGTCGGCCGGGCCGTCGACCAGCGTGTAGGTGCGCCAGCCGAGTGCCGGAACCGCGTCGGCACGCAAGTGCAGCGTGCCCCGGTCCACGGCGCACGGCACCGGCAGGCCGTCCTCATCCAGCACCCGCACGCCGTCGAGGCCGTCCGGCAGCCGGAGCGACACCACGCCGGAGCGCCGGAAGGACAGGGAGTTGACGACCACCACCGAACGGTCGTCGCCGGTGCCGATCCCGCCGGTCAGCGCTTCGAGCGAGGCGTCCCGGACGGCGGCGGCCAGGTCGTGGGCCTCGCGCCAGCCGCCCAGCAGGTCCAGGTAGACCTGGTCGGACTCGGAGCCGGTGATCGCATCGTGGTGCGCACCGTAGGCGAGGTGGCGCCACACCTTGTCGAGCGCCGCCTCCGGGTACCGGCCGAGACCCTGCACCGCGGCCAGGGTGGCGAACCGCTCCGCGTCCAGCGCCGCCGTCTCGGCCGCCCGCTGGGCCTGCTTGGTGTCGATGTAGGAGACGTCCTTGCCGGTGTACACAGGGTTCATGTCCCGGGTCTGAGGGCTCAACTTGCGCCCCGAAAAATCGAGTTCGGCCCGGACGGCGGTCAGGAAGTCCCGCGGCGTGCCGCAGACGAACCGCGGCCACACGTACTTGGCCGCCCACGACCGGTGGATCTCGGTGACCCACTTGTTCGGCGGGGTGTAGTCGGTGCCGACCGGCAGCAGCAGGTTCCTCGTCGCGCCGACCGGCTTCAGCTTGCGGTACAGCTCGTACACCGCCTGCTCGGCGGCGGCCAGGTCGGGGGAGGAGTCCATCCACCAGCCCGCCGAGTAGTGGTGCGGCATGTAGTGGGTGAGCACCCCGCGCCCGGACGGCGAGATCCACTCGAACTCGCTCGGGAACTGCATCACCGTCGCGTCGTCCTTGGCCTCCCGGAAGTTCCTCTGGATCGGCCCCCACTGGTGGAACGGCCCGCGCGCCCAGGCACTGCCGGTCAGCCCGGCGGCAGCCAGATGGCCCGGGAACTGGGGATCGTGGCCGAAGACGTCCAACTGCCAGGCGGTCCGCGGGTCCCCGCCGAGGATGTCGCGCTGGTAGCCGATGCCGTACAGCAGGTTGCGGACGGTGGTCTCGGCGCCGGTCAGATTGGTGTTCGGCTCGTTGTAGGTGCCGCCCACCAGCTCCACCCGCCCGCTCGCCAGCAGCTCCCGCAGCTGCGCCCGGCGCTCGGGGTGCTGGTCGAAGTACGGCTTGAGGTAGTCGACCTCGGCGAGGACGAACGTGTACACCGGGTCGCGCTGCGCCAGTTCCAGGTGCGCGTCGACCAGTGCGAAGCCGTTGCGCTCCCACAGCGGGCGGGTGGTGGCGTCGCCGGACAGCAGCTCCCAGGGCGAGGTGTACGCGGCCTGGGTGTTCCACCAGACCGGGTCGTAGTGGAAGTGCGAGACCATGAACATCGTCCAGCCGGGCTCGGCGACCTCCAGCTCGCCGGGGGCCTCGCCGTCGCCGGCGGTCACGGTGACCCGGCGGCGCTCGCCGGGGACCGGGTCGTCGACCTCCAGCGGGACCTCGACGGGGCCCGTGCCGGTCGCACTGCCGCGGACGCCCGGGCCGGTCACGTCGATGCGGCACGGCGGGCCGTCCACCGTCATCCGCAGGATCTGGCGCGGCGCGGCCTCGGTGCCCGTGAACAGGTCGGTGGAGGCGACATGGGTGATGCGGACGACCGGCACGGGGTGTCCTTCCTCGGGGCGGACCCTGGTACGAGGTTAGGCCCGGGCGGGCGGGCCGCGTCGCACGCCACGGCGACGCGGCCCGCCCGCCGCGGGCGGAGGGGTGCGGTGGTGCGGGCGCTGCTACGGGCCCCAGGCCTCGAACTCGTAGATGCGGGCGGCCGGATCGGTGGTCCGGGTCGGGCTGGTGATCACCAGCCGGACGTAGCGGGCGCTGAGGGACACCGGGTGGGTGGTGGTGCCGGCGGTGTTGCCGGTGACGGTGACGGCGGTGGTCCACGGGTCGGTGGTGGCGTTACGGACCTGGACGGTGAAGTCGCGGGTGTTCCACGACGGGCTCTCACCGCCCGCCTGGGCGTGCTTGACCACGAAGGAGGTCAGGCTGCGGGCCGAGCCGAGGTCCACCTCCAGCCACTTGCTGCCGGTCAGCGTGCACCACTTGTCGCCGTTGCCGCCGGACACCGAGCCGTTGACGGCCTTCGCCGCGGTCTCGTTGCCGTTGCACTGGCCGGACGCGGTGGTCGGGCGGTTCAGTGCCAGGTTGCTGCTCGCCGCCGCGGACCAGGTGACGGTGGTGCTCGCGGCGGCCGAGCGGCCGTACTCGGTGGAGACCGCCTCGACGTCCAGCACGGTCGACGTCTCGGTGCCTGCCCGGTCGAGCTGCGGGACGAACCAGGCGGTGTTCGGCGTCGCGCCGAGGAAGGTGCGGCTGCCGTCCGGGTTGCGCCGGTACACCTCGTAGTGGTGGACCGCGCCGGTGGCGGAGGGCGTCCAGGCGAGCCGCACGGACTTGCGGGTCGGGCCGACGTCGGTGGAGCCGAGGACGGTGAACCCGCTCGGGGCGGCGGCCGTGTCCACCGTGCCGTCACGGACGGCGAGTTGGCCGACCTTCACGTCGAGGGACGGCGTGCTGCCGGTGGTCCGCAACCCCAGCTGGGCGATGGTGCGTCCGGCGTACGGCGACAGGTCGAGCGTCCGGCGCTCCCAGCCCGCCGTGGTGGTGGAGCCGAGGTCGAGGGTGGTGAAGACGGTCGGCGAGTCCGTGAAGGCGACCGCCGCCCGGAGGTGGGTGGCCCCGGCGGCCGGGGTCTTCAGGACGACGTCGAGGCGGGTGTCCGCGGCCACCGGCAGCCGGGTCTGGTACAGCCGCACCGTGTTGTCGGAGTCGAGGGCGCCGGTGAGGCGAAGCGCGGAGCCGCCCTCGTAGGCGTCGGTGAAGTCGATCGACGGGGTGATCCTGGTGCCGGCGGAGGAGACCAGCCAGCGGTAGGTCGGCGGGACGTCCTGGACGGAGAGGTTGTTCCAACCGGTGGAGGAGACCCGTACGCCGCCGGAGTTCCAGAAGTCGCCCTGACCGGCGTCGAAGGAGGTGACGAACGGTTTGGCGGTGATCGGCGAGGACTCGGGGACGTAGCCGGCGAGGCCCTTCCAGGACGAGGAGGTCGCGGTGTTCGACGGGTCGCCGTTGGCGCCGTCCCAGTAACGTGCCTCGCGGGCGTAGGAGTCGGCGCGGCCGGTGGCCGAGGTGTGCGTCCACTCCGGGCGGTAGAGGCCCAGCGAGGTGGTGTGCGGCTCGTTCGAGGGGAAGAGCGCGTTCCAGTTCACCGAGGTGTTGTAGCCGTTGGCCTCGGTGTCGATGCCGGAGTACAGCTCGTACTCGCTGCGGCCGAGCGAGCGGGCCAGTGTCCGGGAGGAGTCGAGGCCGCCGGCGGACCAGCCGAAGTTGAGGAACATCGAGTCCGAGGTCTTCTGCCCGGACTCCTGGAGGAACGCGTCGTCGGCGGAGGTGAGGGCGTTCTGCCAGTTCACCGAGCCGGACTCGGTCATCGCGTCGTACCACATGAACTCGACCGGTCCGAGCGAGCGGGCGTAGCGCATCTCGTCGCGCAGCGCGGTGGCGAGCGCCGGATCGCCGCCGTCCGTCTCCTGGTTGACGAACCAGCCGTCGAAGCCGTAGTACTGCGCGGCCTGCACCAGTTTGTCGGCGACGGGGTAGCGGCTGCCGGACTTCCGGGCGAAGTCGCGCACCCACTGGAGCTTTCCGCCGTACGCGGTGGGCGGGAAGAAGACCGTGCCGTACACCTTCACGCCGTTGCGGTGGGCGGCGTCGATCACGGTCGGGTTCGGGGCGAGGATCAGGCCCTCGCCCGCCGAGCCGCCCCAGAACACCAGCGTGTCGACGTACTGCCAGTGGCCGAAGGCGTAGTAGTTCGGGTCGGTGGAGCCCTGCGAGGGGTTGCTCGACGTCGGCCCGAAGGACACCAGCGAGACCACCTTGCCCTCGCCGGGGCGGGCGTTGGCGTTGGCCTTGAGCGCCGGGTCCGACGTGCGGGGGCTGAGCGGGACGGTGGCCCGGTTGAACCGGGCGTCGGGGTCCGTGGCGGGATCCCAGTCGAGGATCGTGTTCGGGTACCAGTAGGAGGCGTACGGCTGGCTTCCGCCGGTGCCGGCCGCGGCCTGCGGGGCGGGGGCGAGAAGGACGGCCGATAACGCGGCGAGGGTGGTGCTCAGCAGCATGGCGAGACGTCGTTTCATCCGGGACTCCGGTCCAGCGGGGGACGGTTGCTGGTGCAGTGGTGGTGCGGATGACGTGGAGCGGCGAGCGTCCCGCAGGCTAAAGAGCTTTAGTTCGCGGTGTCAAGAGGTCGCGCGGGCGGTGGACTCGCGGACGGTCAGCCGGGGCGTCGGGTTCTGGACGTCACGGGCGGCGGACGGATCGGCGATCACGGCCAGCAGTTCCCGGGCGACCTGCTCGCCGAGCGCGAAGGTGTCGCGGGAGAGCGCCGTCAGCGACGGGTGGACGATCCGGGCCAGTGCCGAGTCGTCGAAGGAGACGACCGACAGGTCGTCGGGGACGGCGACGCCCATCTCGGCAGCCACGCGGAGCCCGGCCACGGCCATCACGTCGCTGTCGTAGATGATCGCGGTCGGCCGCTGACGGCGGGCCAGCAGCGCCCGGGTGGCGGCGGCGCCCTCGGCGTCGGAGAAATCGGTCGGCAGCGACACCGCCTCGGTGAGCCCGAGCCGCCGTGCGCAGTCGCGCACCGCCCGGATCCGGCGCCGGGTGTGCTGGAAGGCGGGCAGCCCGGCCAGGTGGGCGATCCGGCGGTGCCCGAGCGCCGCCAGGTAGTCGACGATCGACACCATCGCCTCCCGGTCGTCGGCCCAGACGCTGGGCAACGAGCCGTGCCGGCCCGGCCCGCCCATCACCAGCGCGGGCACCGCCAGCTCCTCCAGCACCGGCACGCGCGGGTCGTGGACCTGCAGGTCGACCACGACGAAGCCGTCCACGCGGTGCTCGGACGCCCAGCGCCGGTACACCTCGATCTCGGCCGCGGTGTCCTCGACGACCAGCAACTGGAGGGCGGTGCCGTCGCCGGACAGCCCGGCCTGCAAGCCGGACAGCAACTGCCCGAAGAAGGGTTCCAGTCCGATGGTCCGCGCCGGGCGGGCCAGCACCAGCCCGACCGCCCGCGCCCGGGCCCCGCCCAGGGCGCGGGCCGCGCTGTGCGGCCGCCAGTTCATGCGCTCGGCGACCTGCAGGATCCGGGTCCTGGTCGCCTCGCTCACCCCCGGCCGGCCGTTCAGCGCGAACGACACCGCGCCGCTGGAGACCCCGGCCTCGCGGGCGATGTCGGCGATCGTCGGTC
>NZ_JBEYFP010000404.1:0-5415 GCF_040634455.1 Kitasatospora sp. NPDC007106 | reverse complement strand
CGGCCACCCCCACGGGGGTGGCCGCCGCCTGCGGACTGCCGGGGCAGGTGGGTCAGGCGCTGACGGCCTTCTTCAGCTCCTCGACGCGGTCGGTGCGCTCCCAGGTGAAGTCCGGCAGCTCACGGCCGAAGTGGCCGTACGCGGCGGTCTGGGCGTAGATCGGGCGCAGCAGGTCCAGGTCGCGGATGATCGCGGCCGGGCGGAGGTCGAAGACCTCGGTGACGGCCTTCTGGATGTCCAGGACGGGGACGGTCTCGGTGCCGAAGGTCTCGACGAACAGGCCGACCGGCTCGGCCTTGCCGATCGCGTACGCGACCTGCACCTCGGCGCGGCGGGCGAGGCCCGCGGCGACGATGTTCTTCGCCACCCAGCGCATCGCGTACGCGGCGGAGCGGTCGACCTTGGACGGGTCCTTGCCCGAGAAGGCGCCGCCGCCGTGGCGGGCGTAGCCGCCGTAGGTGTCGATGATGATCTTGCGGCCGGTGAGGCCGGCGTCGCCCATCGGGCCGCCGATCTCGAAGCGGCCGGTCGGGTTGACCAGCAGGCGGTAGCCCTCGGTGACGAGCTTGATGCCCTCGTCGGCGAGCGCCTTCAGCTCCGGCTCCACGACGAACTCGCGGATGTCCGGGGTGAGCAGCGACTCCAGGTCGATGTCGCTCGCGTGCTGCGAGGAGACCACGACGGTGTCGAGGCGGACGGCCTTGTCGCCGTCGTACTCGATGGTGACCTGGGTCTTGCCGTCGGGGCGCAGGTACGGGATGGTCCCGTTCTTGCGGACCTCGGACAGGCGGCGGGAGAACCGGTGCGCGAGGGTGATCGGCAGCGGCATCAGCTCCGGCGTGTCGTCGCACGCGTAGCCGAACATCAGGCCCTGGTCGCCGGCGCCCTGCTTGTCGAGCTCGTCGTCCTCGCCCTCGACGCGGTGCTCGTGCGCGGTGTCGACACCCTGGGCGATGTCCGGGGACTGCGAGCCGATCGAGACCGAGACGCCGCAGGAGGCGCCGTCGAAGCCCTTCTTCGAGCTGTCGTAGCCGATCTCGAGGATCTTGTCCCGGACGAGCTGCGCGATCGGCACGTAGGCCTTGGTGGTGACCTCGCCGGCGATGTGCACCAGGCCGGTGGTGATCAGGGTCTCCACGGCGACGCGCGAGGCCGGGTCCTCCTTGAGGAGGGCGTCCAGGATGGTGTCGCTGATCTGGTCAGCGATCTTGTCGGGGTGTCCCTCGGTGACGGACTCCGAGGTGAACAGGCGGCGAGACACAGCGCTCCCTGGGGTTGCAGCGGCTGCTGACTGAATGCCCCGGTCTTCGGGGCATCCGGAAAGACTTGATTCCTGGAGTGTAACGGGGGAGCACCGTCGGCGGGCACTCCCCTTGTGCGGCAGTCGTGTGACCGTCGCCCCGTCTGGTCAGCCGAGACGGGCGGCCACGGCGTCCCAGACGGCGTCCGCGAGGACCTCCTTGGGGCCGTGCGGCACCTGGGTCTCGCCGCCGTCGGCGGCGAGGACGGTGGCCGCGTTGGTGTCCTGGCCGAACGCCTTGCCGTCGCCGACCTCGTTGACCACGAGGAGGTCGCAGCCCTTGCGGGCGAGCTTGGCCCGGCCGTTGGCGAGCACGTCGTCGGTCTCGGCGGCGAAGCCGACCACCAGCTGGCCGGGGCGGGCCCGCTCGGCGGAGAGCTCGGCGAGGATGTCGGGGTTGCGCACGAGCACGACCGGGGCCGGGTCGACGCCCTCCACCTTCTTGATCTTGCCGGTGGCGTACTCGGCCGGGCGGAAGTCGGCGACCGCGGCGGCCATCACCACGGCGTCGGCGTCCAGGACGGCCTTGTGCGCGGCCTCGCGCAGCTGCAGCGCGGTGGACACCCGGACGACGTCCACGCCCGCGGGGTCGGGCAGCTCGACGTTGGCGGAGAGCAGGGTGACCCGGGCGCCGCGGGCGGCGGCGGTCGCGGCCAGCGCGTAGCCCTGCTTGCCGGAGGAGCGGTTGCCGAGGAAGCGCACCGGGTCGAGCGGCTCGCGGGTGCCGCCGGCGGAGACCACCACGTGCCGGCCGGCCAGGTCCTGCTCGGCGGCGCCGCGGGCGAGCACCCGGCGGCAGGCCTCGAAGATCTCGGAGGGCTCGGGCAGCCGGCCCTTGCCGGTGTCCTTGCCGGTGAGCCGGCCGACGGCGGGCTCCAGCACCACGGTGCCGCGGCGGCGCAGCGTGGCGACGTTCTCCTGGGTGGCCGGGTGCTCCCACATCTCGGTGTGCATCGCGGGGGCGAGCACCACCGGACAGCGGGCGGTGAGCAGCGTGTTGGTGAGCAGGTCGTCGGCCAGGCCGTGGGCGGCCTTGGCGAGCAGGTCGGCGGTGGCGGGGGCGACGACGACGAGGTCGGCGTTCTGGCCGATCCGCACGTGCGGCACCTCGTGCACGCTCTCCCAGGTCTCGGTGGCGGCCGGGCGGCCGGAGAGCGCGGCCCAGGTGGCCTCGCCGACGAAGTGCAGGGCGGCCTCGGTCGGCACCACGGTGACCTGGTGGCCGGACTCGGTGAACCGTCGCAGCAGCTCGCAGGCCTTGTAGGCGGCGATGCCGCCGCTGACGCCGAGGACGACGCGCGGTGCGTTCATGGGGGTGGATCTCCTTGTCCGGCCTCGCCCGGGTGGGGCTCGCCCTCACCCTACGGCGCATCAGACGGCCGGTGCACCATGACCCGGAGCACAGCGCAGGGCCCGCCGGAACACGTCCGGCGGGCCCTGCGCAGGGGGGAGGCTCAGGCGGCCTCGATCGCCTCGGCGGTGAGCATGCCGGCGTTGATCTCGCGCAGCGCGATCGACAGCGGCTTCTCGTGCACGTGGGTGTCGACCAGCGGGCCGACGTACTCCAGCAGGCCCTCGCCGAGCTGGGAGTAGTACGCGTTGATCTGGCGGGCGCGCTTGGCGGCGTAGATCACGAGGCTGTACTTGGAGTCCGTCGCCTCGAGGAGCTCGTCGATCGGCGGGTTGATGATGCCCTCGGGCGCGGTCATCGAAGAGGACACGCGAAAACCTTCCGAAAGTGGATTTGTGGTCTCACACAGTCTGACGAGCGGCTCGACGAGCCGATCGGGTCAGACTACACCGAGCAAGGCTAGCAGTTCGGCCGCTACCTGCTCGACGGAGGTGTTGACAAGGGTCGTGTCGAACTCGGTCTCGGCCGCCAGCTCGACCTTGGCCGCGTCGAGCCGCTGGTCGATCACGTGCTGGGGCTCGGTGCCGCGGCCGGTGAGGCGGCGGACCAGCTCGTCCCAGCTCGGAGGGGCCAGGAACACCAGCTGGGCCTCGGGCATCGACTCGCGCACCTGCCGGGCGCCCTGCAGGTCGATCTCCAGCAGGACGGGCTCGCCGCGGTCGAGCCGGTCCTGGACCGCCTGCCGGGGGGTGCCGTAGCGGTTGCCGGCGAACACGGCCCACTCCAGCAGCTCGCCGTTGGCGATCAGCTTGTCGAACTGGTCGTTGTCGACGAAGTGGTACTGGACCCCGTCCTTCTCGCCCGGCCTCGGGTGGCGGGTCGTCGCCGACACCGAGAGCCAGACCTCGGGGTGCATCTTCCTCATATGAGCGACGACCGTGCTCTTGCCGACCCCGGAGGGGCCGGAGAGCACGGTCAGCCGCGGACGCTCACTCATGCACCGATTATCCCGGATCGCGGACCGTCCGGGGACCAGGGGCCCGGCTCAGGTGGCCGCGCCGCCGAACTCCCGCTCCAGGGAGGCGATCTGGTTGGTACCGAGACCGCGCACACGACGGCTCTCGGAGATGCCGAGGCGCTCCATGATCTGCTTGGCGCGCACCTTGCCGACGCCGGGCAGGCTCTCGAGCAGGGCGGAGACCTTCATCTTGCCGATGACCTCGTCGTCCGCCTTGCCGGCCTTGATCACGTCGTGCAGCGACGCACCGGAGTGCTTGAGCTTGTTCTTCACGTCGGCGCGCTTCCGCCGAGCTTCGGCGGCCTTGGCGAGCGCAGCGGCGCGCTGTTCGGGGGTAAGGGGCGGAAGAGCCACGCCGTTCACCTCAGGTATGGATGGAAGGGATGAGCTATGACTGGTGGTGCCCGGCCTCCGGAGAGCAGGCTCTGACCTGCGCGGCGGCGGAATTCCGTCGCCTTCCGGTGACCTACCGCCGGACACTACCCAACTTAGGCCGCCACGTCAGGAAAAGAACACGAAAAGTCCTGGTCAGCCGGGGCAGACACAGGACTTTTCCGGGCAAATCAACCGCTCTCAGCGACGGTTGATCAGCCCTTTGTGACGCCGCTCACATCCTGGGCGAATCGTTCCGCCGCCTCTCGGAGTGCCGCGACCGACGGTCCGTGCTTCAGCACGTCGCGGCTGACGCTCGGCACGACGTTGCGCACGGAGTCGCCGAAGACCCTCGGCAGATCGGCCGCGGTGGCGCCCTGCGCACCCACGCCGGGGGCGAGCAGCGGGCCGTTGATCGCGAGGTCCGCGCCCGCCTCGGAGAGGGTCGCGCCGACCACCGCGCCGAAGGAGCCGAGCGGCTCGGCGCCGGCGTTCTCCGCCGCGAGCCGGCGCAGCACGCCCTGCGCCACGCTCTCGCCGTCCGCGGCGACGGCGCGCTGTACCTCGGCCCCCTCCGGGTTGGAGGTCAGCGCCAGCACGAACAGGCCGCAGCCGTTGGCGCGGGCCAGGTCCACCGCGGGCTGCAGCGAACCGAAGCCCAGGTACGGGCTGACGGTGAGCGCGTCCGAGAACAGCGGGCTGCCCGGCGCGAGGAAGGTCTCCGCGTAGGCGGCCATGGTCGAGCCGATGTCGCCGCGCTTGGCGTCCATCACGACCAGCGCACCGGCGGCCCGGGCGTCGGCCGTGCAGCGCTCCAGGACGGCGATGCCCTTCGAGCCGAAGCGCTCGAAGAAGGCGGCCTGCGGCTTGAGCACGGCGACCCGGTCGGCCAGCGCCTCCACCACGGTGCGGGAGAAGGACTCCAGGCCCGCGACGTCGTCGCCGAGGCCCCAGGCGGCGAGCAGCGAGGCGTGCGGGTCGATGCCGACGCAGAGCTGGCCGCGGGTGTCGAGGGCGTGGCGCAGGCGGGCGCCGAACGGGGCGAGGGTGGTCATGGGTGTCCTCCGGTCGTAGGGGTCGTCGTACGGGTCTCGTACGGGGTCGCGCGGGTCGTACAGGTCGTGCGGGGCGTGCCGGGGTCGTGCGGGGTGGTGCGGGGTGGTGCCGGGTCGGGTGGGGTGTCAGTCGCGGCGGTGGGCCAGGCCGACGGCGTCGGTGAAGGCGGCGAGGCCGCGGGAGGCGAGCTCGGTGCGCAGCTCGTCGAGGATGCGCAGCGGGGCCGTGGGGTCGTGCAGCAGGGCGGAGCCGACCGCGACGCCGCCGGCGCCGGCCGCGGCGAAGGCCAGCGCGTCCCGGCCGTCGGTGACCCCGCCC
>NZ_JBEYFP010000403.1:0-5441 GCF_040634455.1 Kitasatospora sp. NPDC007106 | reverse complement strand
GTGCCTTCCGCCGCGCGCGGTTTCCCCCGCCCTCCGGCCGGGGGTGCCCACGTCGCCCCGTGGGGTTCGCCGCGGGTCTTCGGCGGGCCCGTGCCGACTAGAGTGATCGGCATGCTGGTTGCCGCCGCCGTGTGCCCCTGTCCGCCGTTGATCGTTCCGGAGGTGGCGGCCGGTGCCGCGCCCGAGCTCGACGGGCTGCGGGCCGCCTGCGCGGAGGCGGTGGGGGAGCTGCTCGACTCCGGGGCCGAGCTGATCGTCCTGGTCGGGACGGGCCCGAAGGCGGAGGTCTGGACGGAGGGCGGGGCCGGGTCGTTCCGCCGCTACGGGGTGGACCTCGCGGTGCGGCTGCCCGCCGCCGGCGTGTCCGGCCCCGAGCTCGCGCCCTCGCTGACCGTCGGCGCCTGGCTGCTCGCCGAGGCCGGCGCCGCGCTGCCCGCGCACGCCTGCGCCGTCCGCCCCGACACCGCCCCGGACCGCCTGGCCGGCCTCGGCAAGGGCCTGGCCGACCTCGCGGACCGGGTCGGCCTGCTGGTGCTGGGCGGCGGCAGCGCCTGCCGCTCGGTGAAGGCCCCGGGCTACTGGGACGAACGCTCCGAGGCCTACGACGCGGCGGCCGCGGCCGCGCTGGCCGCGGCCGACACCGCCGCGCTGGCCGCCCTCGACCCGCAGCTCTCGGCCGAGCTGCAGGCCGACGGGCGGGCGCCCTGGCAGGTGCTGGCCGGCGCCGCCGAGGGCGCGGGCCTGGGCGGCCGGCTGCTCCACGACGAGGCCCCGTACGGCGTGGGCTACCTCGTGGCCTCCTGGCGCTGAGCCCCGGCCCCGGCCGCGCGGGTTCCGCCCCGCGGGGCGCCGCGGTCAGGAGGTCTTGCCCGCGTCCGGCTTGGTCGCGAAGTCGTTGACCATGTGCTTCGCCTTGGCCGTGCCGTGCTCGATCTTCTCGTGGTACTTGTGCTTGGTCGCCTTGTCGACGGCCTGGCCGGTCTTGTCGACGACGTCGTCGATCTTCTCCTCGTGCCGGCCGGTGAGTTCGCTCGCCTTGACCTTGAGCTCGTCGGCCTTGACCTTGAGGCTGTCCTTCAGTCCCATGGCTGGTCTCCTCGTCCGGTGGGGGAGGGCCGGACCCGGCGGGCCGGCGTCCCATTTCCTCCAACGCTCGGATGTGCCCGGTTGTTCTCCCCGACAAACCGGGCGTAATCGGACAAAACGATACGGTGGTGCGAACTCCGCCGCAGGGTTTGGGAGACTGGGCGGGTGAGCAGCTCCAGCCCCGCCCCCTCCCGCGTCGTCTCCGTCGTCGGCGCCACCGCAGCCGGCAAGTCGGACCTCGCCGTGGCGATCGCCAGGGCCCTCGGCGGCGAGGTGGTCAACACCGACTCGATGCAGCTCTACCGGGGCATGGACATCGGCACCGCCAAGCTCACCGAGGAGGAGCGCGGCGGCATCCCGCACCACCTGCTGGACATCTGGGACGTCACCGAGGCGGCCAGCGTCGCCGAGTACCAGCGGCTGGCCCGCGCCGAGATCGACCGGCTGCTCGCGGCCGGCCGCACCCCCGTCCTCGTCGGCGGCTCCGGCCTGTACGTGCGGGCGGCCGTGGACGAGATGGAGTTCCCCGGCACCGATCCGTCCGTACGCGCCCGACTGGAGGCCGAGCTGGCCGAAAACGGCCCCGGGGCGCTGCACCGCCGACTCGCCGCGCTGGACCCGGCGGCCGCCGAGGCGATCCTGACCGGCAACGGCCGGCGGATCGTCCGGGCACTGGAGGTCATCGAGATCACCGGGCGGCCGTTCACCGCCAACCTGCCCGGCCACACCGCCGTCTACGACACCGTGCAGATCGGCGTCCGGGTGCCCCGGCCCGAGCTGGACGAGCGGATCGAGCTGCGGGTCGACCGCATGTGGCAGGCCGGACTCCTCGACGAGGTGAGGGAGTTGGAGAAGGCAGGGCTGCGCGAGGGGCGGACGGCCTCCCGGGCGCTGGGCTACCAGCAGGTGCTGGCCTTCTTCGCCGGCGAGTGCACCGAGGACGAGGCCCGCGCCGAGACCGTCCGCGCCACCCGGCGGTTCGCCCGCCGCCAGGAGTCCTGGTTCCGCCGCGACGACCGCATCCACTGGCTGGACCGCCCGGCCGGCGCCGACCCCGTCGAGCTGCTGGCGCGCTCGCTGGAGCTGATCGGCGCCTGACCCGCGGCCCGTCCGCGGCCCGCCCCGGGGGAGTACCCTCCGGGAGTGCCCCCCGAGGACGCCCGGCGCGGCCCCGGAGGCCGCGGGGGCGCTTTCCGGCCATGTCGTTCGTGCAGCTGCGCACGCAACGGCAGGTGCACGACGAACCGGCGGTTACAGCCGGATCACGTCATGGCCACGGATCACCCGGAGACCCGGTACGACGCCCTGTCGGCAACCTTGGACATGCCATCATCGTCAGTACCGGGGGTCGGTCTGCGCGGGCCGGCTCCTCCGTTCACGAGTCCGTGAACTCGTGTCGATCCGTCAGGGGAGGCCGCGTGTCGACGGGTACCGGCCCCGAAACCGAGGAGCTCAGGCAGGGCAGCGAGCAGGTGCTGTCCGAGCTCGTGGTCCCCACGTCCTACGCGATCGCGCTGCCCGCCATCGAGGACCTCGCCGCCCCCGGCGTCGTGCACGAGCGGGAGATCCGGCCGCGCCGCCGACTGCGCTGGTGGCAGCTGCTGCCGATCGTGCTGATGGCCACCTTCGGCTCCCTGATGTTCGCCTTCCCGCTGGCCTTCTCCGGCGACGCCGCCTCCTCGATGATCGGCATGCTCGGCCTGCTGCTCACCGCGGCCTCCGGTGGCTGGGGTGCGATGGCCGCCCGGCGGGCCGGCTACAAGTGGCCGGGCCTGCCCCGGCGCGGCAGCGGCACCCGTGCGAGCTGGCGGGCGATCATGGCCTACACCCTGATCGCGGGCGCGGCCGTGGCGCTGGCCCTCTGGCGGGTCGTCCACCTGCGCGGCTGATCAGTACCATCGGCCCTGTGAGCGCACCCACCGGAACCGGCCTCCCCTTCCTCAAGGGCCACGGCACCCAGAACGACTTCGTGATCGTCCCCGACCCGGACGGCCGCCTCGACCTCGGCCCCGCCACGGTCGCCCGGCTGTGCGACCGCCGCGCGGGCATCGGCGGCGACGGTCTGCTGCGGGTGGTGCGCTCCGCCGCCGACCCGGCCGCCGCCCACCTGGCCGGCGAGGCCGAGTGGTTCATGGACTACCGCAACTCCGACGGCTCGATCGCCGAGATGTGCGGCAACGGCGTGCGGGTCTTCGCCCACTACCTGGTGCAGGCCGGGCTGGCGAAGCCCGGTGCGCTCGCGGTCGCCACCCGGGCCGGCGTCCGGCAGGTCCGGGTCGCCGGGCCCGCCGCCGACGGCACGCCCGGCGAGGTCACCGTCGACATGGGCCGCGCGCTGCTCCCCGGTCCGGACGGCATCGAGGTCGCGGTGGACGACAGGGTCTGGCCCGCCCGCAACGTCAACATGGGCAATCCGCACGCGGTCGCCTTCGTCGACAGCCTGGACGACGCCGGGAATCTGTACACCGCGCCGCGCACCGCCCCCGAGGGGGTCTACCCGGACGGCGTGAACGTGGAGTTCGTGGTCGACCGGGGCCCGCGGCACGTGGCGATGCGGGTGCACGAGCGCGGCTCCGGCGAGACCCGCTCCTGCGGCACCGGCGCCTGTGCGGTGGCCGTCGCCGCCGCGCGCCGCGACGGGATCGACCCGGCCGTCACCGGCGAGGCCGTCAGCTACACCGTGGACCTGCCCGGCGGCCGGCTGGTGATCGAGGAGTTCCCGGACGGCCGGGTGGAGATGACCGGCCCCGCCGAGATCGTCGCCTCCGGCACCCTGGACCCGGCCTGGCTGGCCGGCCTGCCGGCCTGATCCGCGGCTCCGGCCCGGGGCCCGCTCGCGCGCCTGCCCGCCCTCCCTGCCGCCCTCCCTGCCGCCCTTCCGCCCGACGGCCCGTCGACTCCACACCGGCGGGCCGCCGGCGGGCGTCCGCGGGGCCGTCCGCGTACGGAGGTGTCCGGCGGTCCGTCAGCTCCGGCCGGAGCGCGGTGTTTTCCCGTTCCGGTCGTGGGCGAATCCGCCCGATCGGGTGATCCTGGTCACGGACCGGGAGCATTGCGTCGCGGATCGTGCTGTCCTCGGTAGCATGGACCACCGGGTCGGGAGTCCGCTCCGGTGATCGCTGCCGGAGGTGCGGATGGCCATCGAAGCAGGACCGATCGAGACCGCTCAGCCCGGCGCCGCGTCCAGGCGCCCGCTCGGCCGGCTGAGCCGCAGCGCGCTGACCCGGGCGGGCCGCGCCGCCCTGCTGGCCACCGGCCGCGCCCCCGTTCCGGACGCCATCGAGCCGATCGTGCAGGCGCACCGCCGCCACCATCCGCAGGCCGACCTCGCCCTGCTCGCACGGGCCTACCGGCTCGCCGAGGAGGGCCACCGCGGCCAGACCCGCAAGAGCGGCGAGCCGTACATCACCCACCCGCTCGCCGTCACCATGATCCTCGCCCAACTCGGCGCCGAGACCACCACGTTGGTCGCCTCGCTGCTGCACGACACGGTCGAGGACACCGAGGTGACGCTCGATCAGGTGGCCGCCGACTTCGGGCCCGAGGTGGCCTACCTGGTCGACGGCGTCACCAAGTTGGAGAAGGTGGACTTCGGCGCCGCCGCCGAGGCGGAGACCTTCCGCAAGATGCTCGTCGCCACCGGCGACGACGTCCGGGTGATGGTCATCAAGCTCGCCGACCGGCTGCACAACATGCGCACCATCCGGCACATGAAGCCCGCCAGCCGCGTACGGATCGCCAAGGTCACCCGGGACGTCCTCATCCCGCTCGCCGAGCGCCTCGGCATCCAGGTGCTCAAGACCGAGCTCGAGGACATCGTCTTCGCCACCCTCCACCCGGAGGAGTACGCCCGGACGCGCGCCGTGGTCGCCGCGCACGAGGCCCGGCCGGACGAACTGCTGCAGCCCTTCGCCGGGACGCTCGCCCGCCAGCTCGCCGAGGCCGGGGTGCCCGCCGAGGTCACCGTCCGCCCCCGGCACTGCGTGTCGGTGCACCGGGTGATGCTCAAGCGGGCGGCCGCGGCCGGCCCGGACGGCCGGCCGCAGGCCCTGCAGCCGGCGGACTTCGGGCGGCTGCTGGTCGTCGTCGAGGAGAACGCGGACTGCTACGCCGTCCTCGGCGAGCTCCACACCTGCTGGACGCCGCTGCCCGGCGAGTTCAAGGACTTCGTGGCGGCCCCCAAGTTCAACCTCTACCAGTCGCTGCACACCGCGGTGCAGCTGCCCGGCGGCGAGGTGGCCGAGGTGCTGGTCCGCACCCGGCAGATGCACCGGGTGGCCGAGTTCGGCGTGGTCGCGCTCGGCGACCCGCACCAGCCCGCCGACCGGGCGGCCGCCGCGCCGCCGGCCGCGACG
>NZ_JBEYFP010000402.1:0-5449 GCF_040634455.1 Kitasatospora sp. NPDC007106 | reverse complement strand
CGTCACCGGGACCGCGGCGACCGCCCGGGCCCGGGCGACACGGGGGGGGGTTAACCCCTTTCGGGCGGGCCGGGACGCTGTGCGTCCCGGCCGGCCCCTGGTACCTGACGATGACCTGACGGCTCCGCGTCAGCGGATGCTGTCCACGTCGACGAGGTCGACCCGGACGTTGCGGCCGCCGAGCGCACCCACCACGGTGCGCAGTGCGCGGGCCGTGCGGCCCCCGCGGCCGATCACCTTGCCGAGGTCGTCGGGGTGGACCCGGACCTCGATGGTGTTGCCCCGGCGCAGGTTGCGCGAGCGCACCTGCACCTCGTCGGGGTGCTCGACGATGCCCTTCACCAGGTGGTCGAGGGCTTCCTCGATCATGCTCAGGCCTCGGTGGAGGCGGCCTCGGCGTCAGCCTCGGCCTTGTCCGCCTTCTTGGCCTTCGGGGTGATGGCAACACCGGTGGTGCTGTCCTCGAACCCGGCGACGGCCTTGGCGAACAGGTGCGAGAAGTCCTCGACCTTCGGCTCGGCGACCTTCAGCGGCTCCGGCGCGGGCAGGCCCTTGAACTTCTGCCAGTCACCGGTGAGCTTGAGGATGGCGAGGACCGGCTCGGTCGGCTGGGCGCCGACGGACAGCCAGTACTGGGCGCGGTCGCCGTCGACCTCGATCTTCGAGGGGTTGTAGGTCGGCTGGTAGATGCCGATCTCCTCGATCGCGCGGCCGTCACGCTTGGTGCGCGAGTCGGCGACGACGATGCGGTAGTGCGGGGAGCGAATCTTGCCGAGACGCTTGAGCTTGATCTTGACTGCCACGGGAGTGGATTCTCCTGGTGTTGACGTGGGTGAGCGGCCGCTGCCACCGCGTGGGGTTGCGGCGACCGGCCGTTCAAGGGACACGCCAGCCGTAGGAGAGAGGGGTCCTGCTCGGCTGCCGAGTACTCAGCTGTCCATTCTGCCACAGTCGGGCCGAGGGCCCGAACCGGCCCGCGCGGGGGTCGCCGCCGGCCGGAGCGGCGGGAATGGCGCGCGACGGGCCCGGCAGCGCGGCACGGGGCCCCGGCAGGACCCTGCCGGGGGCGGTGCACGGCGACGAGCGATGACGACAGCACGGACGACAGCACTGCAGATCGGCCCGACCGAGGGCCCCCGCCCCCGGTAGAGCCGAGCACAGCGAACTGTCGAACTGGAGGGTTTTCACCGACGGCACGGCGGCCGGCGGGCGGTACTCAGCCGATCTTGAACGGCTGCTGGCAGGCGCCGCAGACGATGGACGCCTGGGCGAGCACGGAGGGGACGACACGGACGTTCCGCCCGCAGCCGCACACCGCCTTGACGCGGACGCCGCCACCGGACGAGCCGTGCCGCGCCGCCGGACCGCGGAAGGCCCGGTGGCTGCCCTCGCCCGCGACGGCGAGCTGGTGGGCGCCGAGGGCGCGCTCCAGCCGCTCGATGGTGTCGGCGTACCTGTCCTGCGTCTCCTTGAGCATGGTCACCTGGGAGAAGCCGCTGCTGGCGTGCGGCTCGACCGGGTGGGCCAGCCCGAGCTCGGAGGCGAGCATCAGGAAGCGCCGGTTGTGGTAGCGGCCGGCCCGCGAGGTGTCGCGGATCTCCCGCGCGGCGGCCAGCCCGTGGGCGGCTTCGTGCAGCAACCGCTCGAAACCGAGCCGGGTGCCGCACGCCGAGGAGGACTCGCCGATCAGCGCCTCGGGCGAGGCGAGGTCGGGCAGGTCCTGGTGGTGGGCCTGGATGTCGCTCCAGGCGGCGGCCAGTTCGGCCGCGAGGACGAGAGGCTGTGTCGTGCTCACGCTGGACCAACGATGGAGAGAGGGCCGATGTTCCGCGAGTTCCCGTTCACCGGGAATTCCCAGCAATCTCTCAGGAATGCGCACCCGCTCCTGAATTGCGTTGTTCTGACCTGACGCAAGACCAACCCCCTGCATCTGTGGACCCGTCGATTCTCGGCGGGGCTCTCGGCTATCTCCCGGGGAACGCGCACGCCGTCCCAAGGCGGACGGCCCGCAGCCCGGTCAAAATTGACAGGGCCACGGGCCGTATACCGTACCGCTTGTTTCGCACCGCCGGGAGTTGACCGGCGAGTAGCATCGACGAGCAGTGTGCAAACCTCGGTTAACAATCCGCTGAATCGGCATCGAATTGCAACGGAGCCGGTTCCGGAACGGCTTCGGTTTGTACCGTTCCCCGACCGGCGCCGTCCGTCCGCTCCACGATCGTTGACTCTCCGGCCCGGCGCCCGGCACCCGGTACCCGGCACCGGCCAGGCCGCTCGGGGCGGCCGGTGGACCGGGCGGCGGCGGTCAGTAGGCGCGGGCGACGATCGCGACGTTGCCGGGCTGGTCGTCGGCCTCCGGCACGGACCCGTCGGCGGCGACGATGCAGCGCACCGAGACGCCCTGCTCGGCCAGCTCGGCCTCGCCCTCCGGGCCGAGGTCGGCCCAGGAGATGCGGCCCCAGCCGGTGGCGGCGGCCTCGACGGCCTCCTCCACGGAGGCGACGTCGACCGTGCGGGACTCGCGGCGCTCGCGGGACTGGCGGAGCAGCAGCTCCTGGTCCTCCTCCAGGATGCCGGGCACGACCGCGGCCAGGGAGTCGGCCGCGACCGGCTCCTTGCCGCCGGCGATCCGGCGGACCAGCATCGCGGTGCCGTTCTCCAGGTCGCGCGGGCCGACCTCGATGCGCAGCGGGACGCCCTTGAGCTCCCAGTCGACGGCGCGGCGGCCGAACGGGGTGTCCGTCCGGTCGTCGACGACGGTGCGCACGCCCACGGCCTCCAGGGCGGCGCCGATCTCGCGGACCTTGGCGAGCACCGCCTCGTCGCCCTTGATCGCCAGCACCACGGCCTGGACGGCGGCGAGGCGCGGCGGCACCCGCAGGCCGCTGTCGTCGCCGTGGGACATGATCAGGCCGCCGACCATGCGGGTGGAGACGCCCCAGGAGGTCTGCCAGACGTGCTCGCGCTCGGCGCCCTGCAGCTGGTAGGTGGTGTTGAACGCCTTGGCGAAGTTCTGGCCCAGCTCGTGGCTGGTGCCCATCTGCAGGGCCTTGCCGTCGCCCATCATGCCTTCGAGCGTGAGGGTGTTGATGGCGCCGGCGAAGCGCTCGCGGGCGGTCTTGCGGCCGAGCACCACGTCGATGCCGAGCACATTGGTCATGAAGTCGCCGTAGACCTCGGTGTGGATGCGCGAGGCGTAGGCGCGGGCGTCCTCGTAGGTGGCGTGGGCGGTGTGGCCCTCCTGCCAGAGGAACTCGGTGGTGCGCAGGAAGACGCGCGGGCGGAGCTCCCAGCGGACGACGTTGGCCCACTGGTTGATCAGCAGCGGCAGGTCGCGGTGGCTCTGGACCCACTTCGAGAAGTACTCGTTGATGATCGTCTCGGAGGTGGGGCGGACGACGACCGGCTCCTCCAGCTCCTTGCCGCCGCCGTGGGTGACCACGGCGAGCTCGGGCGCGAAGCCCTCGACGTGCTCGGCCTCCTTGGTCAGGTAGGACTGCGGGATGAACATCGGGAAGTAGGCGTTCTGGGCACCGGCGCGCTTGATCCGGGCGTCCATCTCCTGCTGCATCCGCTCCCACAGGCTGTACCCGTACGGTCGGATGACCATCGTTCCGCGCACCGGACCGTTGTCGGCCAGTTCGGCCTTGTTGATCAGGTCCTGGTACCAGCGGGGAAAGTCTTCCGACTGGGGGGTGAGTACGGGTGTCTTGGCCATGGGGCGAATGGTACGGCGATCGGTGTGCCGACCGTGAATCCGTTTCACCGGCGCACTGCGGGGGCGCACGCCTCGGCGCACGGACACTCCCTGCACACCTCTGGACGGCGGGGCCGGGGCGCTGTTCGCTGGAAGGCGGGGCGGGACACGACCGGGGGGAGCCGGAGCATCGGACGCACACACCGAATGGGAGGCCGCGATGGCTTCAGCGCAGGTGACCGGTACGACCGCGCAGCGCCCGCACGCGGGTGGCGGAGCGGGGTCGCACGGTCGGGCGCGTGACTGGGCGGAGATCCAGGAGCGGATGCTGGTGCCGCTCTACCAGGCGGTATACCGGCGGCTGGAGGTCGGTCCGGCGACCAGCCTGCTCGGTCTCGGATGCCGCTCGGGGCTCGCCCTGCTGCTCGCCGCGGAGCGCGGCGCGCAGGTGGCCGGGCTGGAGGCGGAGGCCGAGCTGCGCGAGCTCGCGGAGGGCCGGCGGCTGCGGGTGGCGGGCGCCGGCGGCGTCGACCGGTCGGGCCAGTCCGTCCCCCGCTCGGCGTATTCGCTGGTCACCGTTTTCGAGGAGCTCGCCTACGTGGCGGATCCGGCGGTGCTGGTGCTGGAGGCCGCGGCGCTGACCCTGCAGGGCGGGCACGTGGTGCTGGCCGGCTGGGGTCCGCCGGAGCGGTGCGAGAGCGCGGGCGTGCTGGAGGTGGCCCGGCGCCGGTCGGTCCGGACGCCGTCCTTCGACCCGTTCGCGCTGAGCTCCCCCGGCGCACTGGAGGAGCTGTGCGCGGGCGTCGGGCTCCGACCCGCCGGCAGCGGCCGGGTCAGCTGTCCGTTCGCCTACCCGGACCTCGACAGCGCGGTCCGCGGCATGCTCTCCACCGGTCTGTACGGGGGCGCGATCGAGGAGTGGGGCCCGGCGCTGGTGACCAAGGAGCTGGAGGAGGCGCTGCACCCCTTCGTGCAGGCGGACGCCTCCGTCCGGATGGCCAACGTGTTCCGCTACGTGGTGGCCGAACAGCCCCGCTGAGCCGCCGCGGGCCCGGGGTGGACGTCCGTCCGCCGCGGGCCCGGGGCGGACGCGGGCCGACGGTCGGACGACGCGGGTCAGCGGTCGATCGGGGTCCACTCCTCGGCGGTCAGCGCGTACCGCTCGTGGTCGCGCCAGGCGCCGGAGAGGAACAGCATCCGCGGGGTGAAGCCCTCGTGGCGGAAGCCGAGCCGCTCGGCCATGGCGACGGAACGGGCGTTGTCCGGCTGCACGTTGATCTCCAGCCGGTGCAGGCCGAGCCCGCCGCGCTCGCCGGGGGCGAAGCAGCGGTCGACCACCAGCCGCATGCCCTCGGTCATCCGTCCGGTGCCCGCGTAGGGCAGGTAGGAGTCGTAGCCGAGGGCGCCGTTGCAGAACCGGCCCATCACGATGTTGGCCACGTTGCACTTGCCGACGAGCCCGCCGGTGTCGACGTCCTCGATCAGGAAGGTGCGCAGGCCCGGGCCCTGACGGTCCAGCAGCTCGGCGAGGCCGTCCGGTTCGACCGGGTTCCACCGGCCTATGTGATCGGCCGAGCGGCGCACCGCCTCGGCGTACGGGGCCACGTCGTCCGGTCGGGGTTCCCTGATCCTCACTCGCACACCACCATCATCGTGCATGTGTGCGGTGGGACGCCGGGCGGCCCCGGCGATCGGCCACGGCGGGCCCGGGGACGCCGCCGGCCCGCCGCTCCTCGGGGAGGTGCGGCGGGC
>NZ_JBEYFP010000401.1:0-5451 GCF_040634455.1 Kitasatospora sp. NPDC007106 | reverse complement strand
GCGGACGATCGGGCGCAGGCCCGGCAGATGGGCGGCCGCGATGCCGAGCACCACGGCGGCGGTCAGTCGCGGGACGGCGGGCACGGCGGCGTGCACCGCCCAGGCGGCGGCCGTGCCGAGGCAGGCGAGGAGCAGGCCGGGGCCGGTGCGGTGGAGCAGCGGCGGTGCGGTGGGCCCGGCCGTGGTGCGCAGGGTGAGGGCCATCGGGCTCACCTCCCGCCGGTGGCCGGGCCGGGCCCGGCGGGCAGGTGGTAGGTGCGGCGGATGCTGGTGGTGAGCCGGGAGATGTCGGCGCCGTAGACGTGGATGGACAGCGCGGTGCCGGGGCCGGGGTTGCGGACGAGGTGGATGTCGCCGGGCGGGGCGAAGGCGGCGACCGAGCCCTGCGGGCTGACGGCGGCCTCGGTGAACTCCAGCCGCGCGGTCGGGCCGTCGGGGACGAGCCGGTAGCGCAGTTCGCTCTCCTGGCCGCGGTGGACGCCGGCCACGCACCAGGCCACGTGGTCGTGGATCGGGGTCTGCTGGCCGGGCAGCCAGACCAGGGCGACGACGGAGAAGGAGCCGTCGGCCTCCGCGTGCACCAGGTGCTGCCGGTAGCGGGCGGGGTCGCCGAGGCGCTGCTCGGGGGTGAGGAGGTCGTCGGGGCCGAGGTGCGGGGCGAGGCGGTCGGCGACCAGCCGGGCGGTGGTGTCGGGGTCGAGGCCGCGTCCGACGGCGGCGCGGATGTCGGCGATCAGCTGCTGCATCCGCGGGGTGGCCGGGGTGGTGGCGGCGAGCCGGCCGGTGGCGTCGGCAAGGGGGGCGGCGGCCTGGACGGGGACGGCAGTGGGAGCGGTGCGGGCGGTGGCGGGGGCGGCCGTGCCGGCCGGGGTGGCGGCGGGGACGGCGGCGGTTTTCGCGGCGGTGGCCATGGCAGCAGGGTCGGCGCGACGACCCATCACGTCCAACGACAGTCCGTAGGGGGTTGACCAACTCCCGCTTATGGGTCGGCGGCCCCGGGCGGATCGGTCAGCAGCCGTCCCGGGCGGCGGCCGCGCGGCGGAGTTCGTCCAGCACCAGCGCGGTGGCCGGCATCCGCAGGTGCTCGCGCAGGGCGTAGGCGAGCACCCGGCGGCGGTGGTGCGGCTCGACCAGGCGGCCGGTGACCTTGGCGTGGCACAGGAAGGACAGCACCAGGGCGGGCATCAGCGCGATCCCCACGCCCGCGGCGACGAGGCTCTGCACGGCGAGGTTGTCGTCGGTGGTGAAGACGATGTCCGGGGTCCAGCCCTGCTCCGCGCAGATCTGCAGCAGGTTGGCGCGACAGCGCGGGCAGCCGGCGATCCAGCGCTCCTCCGCGAGGTCGGCGAGCCGGACGGCGCTCCGGCGGGCCAGCGGGTGGCCGACCGGCAGCAGCACGGTGAGCTGGTCCTCCAGCAGCGGCGTCTCGACCACCTCGGGCGGGACCTCCACCGGCAGGCCCGGGTACTGGAAGGCCAGCGCGATGTCGCACTCGCCGCGCAGCAGCCGCTCCACGGAGTCGGGCGGCTCGGCCTCCAGCAGCTCCACCCGGATGCCGGGGTGGTCGGCGAGCAGCCGGGCCATCGTCTCCGGAATGAGGGTCGCGTTGGCGCTCGGGAAGGCGCACACCCTGACCTTCCCGGCGCGCAGCCGGGCGAGTGCGCCGAGCTGCTGCTGGGCGGAGGCGAGACTGTCGAGGATCGTCTCCGCGTGCCGGGCCAGCGCCTCGCCCGCCTCGGTGAGCCGGAGGCCGCGGCCCGCCCGGGTGAACAGCGGCACGCCGACGGAGCGCTCCAGCGCCTTCATCTGCTGGGTGATCGCCGGCTGGGTGTAGCCCAGCGTGCGGGCCGCCGCCGAGTACGAACCGGAGACGACCACCTGGTGGAAGGTCCTGATGTGCCGTGAATCGAACACCAACGAATCATAAGCGGAGGTTGGGTCCCCGGACGACGCACCGTCAGCTCACGGTCACCGTACGCGCCGAGAGACACACCCAGGTGCCCCCACGCGCCCCTGAATCGACCACCCGAGCGCCCTTTGAAGACAGCTCCTAGCCCTGGGCGTCCGGGGGTAGGCCGGTCACGGCTTCGGCCGGGGCGACCGGCGCCCCGCCGCGGGTCTTCGGGCTGCGGCGGCCGTGCCGTTCGACGGTGCGGGCGAGCCAGGACAGCAGGAGGCAGAGGCCGATGTAGACCGGGGCGACGACCATCACCACCGGGATGAACGGCAGGCCGTAGTCGAGGTTGGTGGCGATCAGCTTGCCCGCGTGCAGGAACTCCTCGTAGGTGATCAGGAAGCCGAGCGAGGTGTCCTTCAGCGCCACCACCAGCTGGCTGATGATGCTGGGCAGCATCGCCCGGTTCGCCTGCGGCACCAGGACGTACGCCATCACCTGGGTCTTGCGCATGCCGAGCGCGTACCCGGCCTCCCGTTGGCCGACGGGTACGGCGAGCACGCCGGCGCGCAGCACTTCGGCCAGCACCGAGCCGTTGTAGAGGACGAGTCCGGCGACCAGTGCCTGGAGCGGGTCGGCCTTCAGCGCCACGAAGATGAAGAAGATCATCACCAGCAGAGGCATCGCCCGGAAGAACTCGACCACCGCCCCGCTGATCCGCCGCACCGCGGTGTGCTCGGAGAGCCGCCCGGCCGCGAACAGCGCCGCGAACGGCAGTGCGAGCAGCACCGTCCAGCCGAAGGCCTTCAGGGTGTTGGCGAGCCCGCGCAGGAGGAGTTCCTGGATGCCGCGGTACTGGAAGGCCGTCCACTTCTCGGCGGTGAACTGGTGGGTGTCGAAGAGTTCGACGACCAGCCAGCCGAGCAGGGCCGCGAGGGCCAGGGCGGCGAGCAGGCCGTACAGCCGGTGCCGGGCGAGGGCCCGCGGGCCGGGGGCGTCGTAGAGCGCGGAGGCCTCGGTGCTCACCGGCTCACCGCCGCGCGCCGTTCCAGTACGCCGAACAGCGCGCTGATCGCCAGGGTGAGCAGCAGGTAGCCGGCTGCGATCCAGACGAAGGCCCAGATCACGCTGTAGCCGAGTTCGTTGACGGTGCGGTAGGTGCCGAGCAGTTCGACGACGCTGAACGAGCCGGCGATCGCGGTGTTCTTCGCCAGGGCGATCATCACGCTGCCGAGCGGGGCGACGACCGCCCGGTACGCCTGCGGCAGCACCACCAGGCCGAGCGTCTGGCCGAACGTCAGGCCCAGGCTGCGGGCCGCCTCCCCCTGCCCGGCCGGCACGGTGTTGATGCCGGAGCGGAACGCCTCGCAGACGAAGGCGGAGGTGTAGCAGCCGAGCGCCAGCACGGCGAAGGTGAAGAACGGCAGCACGATGCCGAACCGCGGCAGGCCGAGGACGACCACGAAGAAGAGCAGGGTCAGCGGGGTGTTGCGCAGCACCGTCACCCAGCCGGTGCCGAAGACCCGCAGGGGCCGCACCGGCGACACCCGGAAGGACGCGACCAGCACGCCGGCGGCGAGCGCCAGGGCGGCGCTGACCCCGGTGAGCGCCAGGGTGCCGAGGAAGCCGTGCCAGTAGGTCGACCAGTTGTCGATCAGCACTTTCATGCGGGCGTCCTCCGGGGGCAGTGGGGCGGTGGCGGCCGGCCGGTGGTGGTCGGCCGGTGGCGGGGCGGGCCGCCGGTCAGTAGCGGTCGATCGGGGGCGGGGAGGGGGCGGGCACGCCGGACAGGCCGAGGGTGGCGTCGTAGGCCTTGCGCCAGTCGCCGTTCCGTTCGTGCCGGGCGAGGGCGTCGTTGATCGCACCGCGCAGGACGGTGTCGCCCTTGGGCGTGCCGATCCCGTAGGGCTCCTCGGAGAAGGGCGCGCCGACCACCTTCATCTCGTCGGGCGCCTTGGCCGCGTATCCCTGGAGGATCGCGTTGTCCGTGGTGACGGCGGCGACCTGGGCGGAGATCAGGTTGTCCACGCAGGCCGAGTAGGTGTCGTAGGCGACGAGCTCGGCCTTCGGGTACTCCTCGGCGATCCGTTGGTAGGGGGTGGAGCCGGCCGCGGAGCACACCTTGCGCCCGGCCAGGTCCTCGGGGCCGTGGATGCTGTGGTCGCCGCGGCGCACCAGCAGGCTCTGCCCGGCGACGAAGTACGGGCCGGCGAAGCCGACCAGCTTCTTGCGCCGGTCGTTGATGGTGTAGGTACCGACGTAGTAGTCGACCTGGCCGTTCTGCAGGGCGGTCTCGCGGTTGGCGGAGGCGACGGTGCGGAACTCGACGTCCTCCGGGGCGAAGCCGAGGTCCGCGGCGACCATCCGGGCGATCTCGATGTCGAAGCCGGAGTAGGCGCCGGTGGCCGGGTCCTTCTGGCCGAGGTAGGGCTGGTCCTCCTTGGCGCCGACGACCAGGTGGCCACGGCGGCGGGCGGCGTCCAGGGTCGGCGAGCCCTGCACGTCGGAGGCGTCCCGGACGGGGTAGTGCGGCAGGGCGCCGGGCTGCGGGCCCTTGGGCGGCGGGGTGCCGGGCCTGCCGCAGGCAGCGGTGGTGGCGAGCGGGGCGAGGACGGCGAGCAGGACGGCGGCGGCCGTGCGGGCGGGTCGCTTCACTCGGCCGCCTCAGTGCTGGAGGATCTTGGCGAGGAAGTCCCGGGCCCGGGTGCTGCACGGGGCGGCGAAGAACTCCTCCGGCGGGCGGTCCTCCACGATGCGGCCGTCGGCCATGAAGACCACGCGGTCGGCGGAGGCGCGGGCGAAGCCCATCTCGTGGGTGACCACGACCATGGTCATCCCGTCCCGGGCGAGGCCGCGCATGACGTCCAGCACCTCGGTGATCGTCTCCGGGTCGAGGGCGGAGGTCGGCTCGTCGAAGAGCAGCGCCTTCGGGTCCATGGCGAGGGCGCGGGCGATGGCCACCCGCTGCTGCTGGCCGCCGGAGAGCTGCGCCGGGTAGCGGTCGGCGAGTGCGGCGAGGCCGACCCGGTCCAGCAGGTCGAGGCCGCGCCGCTCGGCGTCCGCGCGGGAGCGCCGGCGGACCTTGGTCTGCGCGAGGGTGACGTTGTCCAGCACCGTCCGGTGCGCGAAGAGGTTGAAGGACTGGAAGACCATGCCGACCTCGGCGCGCAGCGCGGCCAGCGCCCGGCCCTCCTGCGGCATCGGACGGCCGTCGATGCTGATCCGGCCGCTCTCCACGGTCTCCAGCCGGTTGATCGCCCGGCAGAGGGTGGACTTGCCGGAGCCGGAGGGGCCGATCACCACCACGACCTCGCCCCGGCCGACGACCAGGTCGATGTCCTGCAGCACGTGGAGCTCGCCGAAGTGCTTGTTCACCCCGGCGAGTTCGATCAGCGGCGGGCGGGCGGTGGTCACTTGGTGCGACGCCCCCTGAGCAGCCAGCCGGCCGCGCCGCCGACGAGCAGGGTGCCGAGCAGGGCGATCCACAGCGGTGCGGTCACCGTGAACACCCAGAACCGGATCTGCACGTCGTCGAGGTTGGCGAACAGGAACCAGAT
>NZ_JBEYFP010000400.1:0-5459 GCF_040634455.1 Kitasatospora sp. NPDC007106 | reverse complement strand
CCCGCCGCCGCCCGGCGGCGGCGGGGGTGCGCCCGGTGACCGGCGCGGCCCTGGCGGCACTGGCCGCGGACTCGGGCACCGCCGAGTCGGTGGGCTTCCCGGCCCTGTTCCTGCTGGTGGCGCTCGGATCCGTCGTCCCGGTCTTCCCCACCAGCATCCTGGTCAGCGCGACGGCCGCGGCGGCCGTGCACTCCTCGGCGGTGCCCCGCGACGTGGCGCTGGTGGTCGTCTGCGCGGGCCTCGGCGCATGGTGCGGGGACGTCACCCTCTACCGCCTCGCCGGGCAGGCCGGCGGACGGTTGGAGGCCCGGATCCGGCCGAAGTTCGACCATCCGCGGGTCCAGGAGGCCGAACGCAGGCTCGACGAGCACGGCCGGACCGTCCTGGTGCCGTCCCGGCTCGTCCCGGGCGGGCGGATCTTCATGATCGCGGCCTGTCTGCTCTCCGGCTGGCCCGTCCGCCGCTTCGCCGTCGGCGAGGCCCCGGCCGCCCTGCTGTGGGCCGCCACGTACACCCTGATCGGCGCCCTCGGCGGCGCTCTCTTCGACCAGACCTGGATGGGCGTCCTCGCCGCCGTCGGCCTCGTCCTGCTGGTGGGCGGCGCGGCCGTGCTCTGGCGCCGCCGTCGCCGGGCCCGCACCGGACTCCCGACCGCACCGGGCCCCGGCGGAACGGGCACCGGCGGGACGGGCCCCGCGAACGGGACGGGCGGCACGGACACGGCGGACGGCACGAGCGGTACGGACGGCGCGGACGGCGACCGGTGACGTTCCGGCGACCGCCGGGCCGGGACCGCCGGGCCGGGACCGCCGGGCCGGGACCACCGGATGCCCGGACGCCCGGACGCCCGGACGCCCTGACGACCGCTCAACCGGCAACGGTTGCCAGGCGGTGCGTGTGCGTGGCAGGGTGTGAGCCGCGCTCCGCACGGGGGCGCGCACTCACCCCCAAGGGAATGAAGTCCATGGTCCCGGCGTCCCTCAGCGGCCGCCGTCGGTACTGAGCGCCTGCCTGCTGCGCAGCCTCACGTACCACGCCCGTCTCACGGCGGCCCCACGCGCGGTGCTCCGCACCGCCTGCCATCGCCCTCCGCGGCGGTGGCGCCGGCTCGTACCGGCCCGACATCCAGTGCTGCCCGCCACCGGTGCGGGTGTGCACCCACCCTTGTCTTGACGTGAGGTCATCATCACCGTGGACACCCCTGTCCAGAGCTTCGCCGTTGCCAACCTGCGCCGCCGTCCCCTGGTCGTCGAGACCGGCGGGTTCGTGGCGGGCTTCGACCCCGACACCACCAGCCCCTACATCAACTACGCGACCCCGCTGCCCGGCGCCGAGCCGACCGCGGCGGACGTCGCCGGCCTGGTCGCGGCGTTCCGCGACCGCGGCCTCAAGCCGCGGCTGGAGTTCGCGCCCGACTCGGCTCCCCTCGTCGAGCGGGCCCTGCTCGCGGCCGGCTTCACCGTGGAGGCCGTGCACGAGTACCTGGTCTGCACCCCCGCCACCCTGACCCCGCCCCGGTACGGCGACGCGCCCGTGCCGACGGTCGAGGCACCCGGCGGGGACACGGACTACGCGGCGATCGACGCGGCCCTGTCCGAGGCGTTCGCCGGCGAGTTCACCTCCTCCCCGGAGGGGGCGGCCCGCCTGCGCCGGACCGAGGACGGCGGCGGCGCCGTCCGCTTCGTCCGCTCCCCGGACGGCGGCTGCGCCGGCGGGGCGATCTGCTCGGCCCCGGCCGTCGGCACCTCGGAACTGGCCGGCGTCGGCACCCGGCCCGACTACCGCGGTCGCGGCATCGCGGCGGCGGTCACCGCCGAACTGGCCGCGACGATGTTCGGCCGCGGCGCCTCGTCCGTCTGGCTGGAGTACTCCGGCGAGGGCTCCCGCCGCGTGTACGAGCGGGTCGGCTTCCGCCCGCAGGGCCGCCGCCTCTACATCGCCCTGGAGGACTGACCGCGCCGGGTGCGGCCCGTCCCCGGATCGGGAGGCGGGCCGCGCCGGCCCCGGTGGTGCAGCCGTTCGGGGGGCCGTCGGCCGGGGCCGCCCGCTCACGGGAGATCGTCAGCGGTGGGCGATCCAAGTCGCGGTGGTGTCCTCGGCGACGTCGTGCAGGAGGGTCAGGAAGACGTCCACCAAGGGTGTGAGGGACGACTCGGTCGCGGTCACCGCATGGAGTTGGCGGTGCAGCCGAGGTTGGACGAGCTCACGGTGGGTGGTGCCCGGGCGCCGGGTCAGGGCCAGCCGGGAGACCAGGGCCACACCGATGCCGGTGCCGACCAGGGCCTGGGCGACGTCGTAGGAAGCAGTCTGGAACCTGATCCTCGGGGTGAATCCGGCCTCGGCGGCGGCCCGGTCGAACTGCTCGCGGGCGGCGTGGCCGGCCAGGATGGTCACCCAGGACTCGTCACGGAGCTCGTCCAGGCGCAGCGGGGCGTCACCGGGGGTCCGCACGGCGAGGGGGTGGTCGTCGGGGAGGACGACGACCATCGGGTCCAGCAGCAGCGGGTGCACGGTGAGGTGCGGGGGCGGACGGGGAGGCGCAGCCCAGGAGGCGATGACGGCCAGGTCGAGTCCGCCGGCCGCGACCTCGTCCGTCCCGTGCTCGGACAGGATGTCCTCGACCGAGACGTCGGCGTTCGGATGCCGGTGGCGCAGGGCGGTCAGGGCGGGTGGGAGCAGGTGGAGGGCGGCGGCCTGGAAGGCCCCGACCCGCAGTCTCAGCGAGAGGTGGCCGAGGAGGGCGGCCAGTCCGGCGTCGGCCTCGTGCATCTGCCGGTGGACGACGCGGCCGTGTTCGGCGAGGAGGCTGCCGGCGGCGGTGAGCGACGCACCGCGAGGGCCCCGCAGGACCAAGGGCACGTTCCAGTCCCGCTCGGCTCGGGCCACCTGCTGGGTCACGGCTGCCGGTGTGAGGCCGAGGACGTTCGCCGCAGCGGTGAGTGAGCCGTGGCGTTCGATCAGCGCGAGCAGCCGGAGCTGTCCTGGATCCCGCATTCAACAATCTTAATGCTGACCTGCGGATACCCCGCTTCTCTGAATTCGGCGGGCGCGCCAGCCTGAGGGGGCAAGGCAAGACACCTTCTGCGGAAAGGCCGGACGACGTGCCCACCAACCTTCCCGTCTTCCTGGTGACCACGTGGTTGCTGGCGATGCTTCCCGGCGCGGGGCAGGCGCTCATGATCCGGCAGACCCTGGAGGGCGGCCCCCGCCTGGCCCGGGCCACCGTCGCGGGCAACGCCACCGGACTGGTGCTGTGGTCCACCGCCGCCGCGGCCGGCCTCTCGGCCGTTCTCCTGGCCGATCCCGGCGCGTACGCGGTGGTGCGTGCGGCGGGCGGCTTCGTCCTGATCGCCCTCGGCGCCGCCACGCTCCGGACGGCCCGTCGGCCCCCGGAGGCGAACACGACCCGTCCGGGGAGGGGACTGCGGAGCCGGTGGAGCGCGTACGGCGCGGGGCTCGGCACCAACCTCGGCAATCCGAAGGCGGGGGTGTTCGCGGTCTCCGTGCTCCCGCAGTTCGTCACGGCCGACGGCCCGGTCCTGCTGTCGAGCATCGCGCTCGGAGTGGTGTGGGCGATGGTCAACGCCACCTGGTACCTGCTCTTCACCTGGGCCGTCGGCCGGGGCCGCGCACTGGTCTCCAGGCCGGCGGTCCGCCGGGCCCTGGGCATCGTCACCGGCGTGGTGCTGCTGGTGCTCGGCGCGGCCGTGGCCGGCGGCGTCTGACGGGGGCTCCGCTCGCCGGCCGGGCACGGGAGACCCGTTCGCACCTTCGGCCGGCGGTGCAGCGGGAGCTCACCCCGACGGCGGCACGGACCGTCCGGGGCTGCTCCCGGCGCCCGATACTGCCGGTGTCCGCAGCACCGCACCCGCAGTCAGCCCGGGAGGTCGTCATGGCGCTGGAGGCCCCGTCCCCGGTGGGCACCCCGTACGTGGGGGTGATCGGCCCGGCGGAAGCAGGCGCGCAGGAGTACGCCCTGGCCCGCCGGGTCGGCGAACTGCTGGCCGGGCACGGCGCGGTGCTGCTCTGCGGCGGGCTCGGCGGTGTGATGGAGGCGGCCGCGGCCGGGGCGCGCAGCCGCGGCGGACTCACGGTCGGGCTGCTGCCGGGCACCGACCGCGCCCGGGGGAACCCCCATCTGACGGTGGCCCTGGCCACCGGTCTCGGCGAGCTGCGGAACGGGCTGCTCGTGCGGGCCTGCGACGCCCTGATCGCGGTCGGCGGCAGCTGGGGCACGCTCAGCGAGGTCGCCCTCGGCATGCGCCTCGGCAAACCGGTCGTCTCCCTCGCGGGATGGGACCTCCCGAACGCACCCGCCACCGCCTCCCCCGTCCCGGCGGGCACCCCGGAGGAAGCGGTGGCGGCGGCGCTGGGGGCGCTGGGAGCCCTGCGCGACCGTACGGACGGATAGCCGCACAGGGCTACGGGGAACGGCGCGGCCCCGCGCTGTGGACGGCGGGATCCGTCCGCACTCCACGTCCGGATCGCACGGCTCCCGGCGCTCCTCGGGCCGTACCCGTCCCGCGGTCAGTACGTCAGGAGTCGGCCGTGCAGGTCGCGGAGGTCCTGGCGGGAGAGGCCGAGGCCCTGGCGCAGGTAGGTGTCGAAGGTGCCGTACTCCTGCTGCACCTCGCCGAAGCCCGCGGCGAGGTACTCCGGCCGGACGTCCAGCAGCGGCTTGTGGACGGCCCGGTGGGCGGGCGGCAGGACGGCCGGGACGGTGGCGTTCTCTCCGGATCGCGGACGGCGCCCGCCGACGGAGTGTCAGATGCCGCCCGCGGCGGCGTGCCGCTCGGCGTCCCGCAGGGCGTCCGCCGCAACGCCCAGCCGCTCGGTGGCGGTGCGGAGCGTGGTTCTGCCGTCCGGGGTGTGCATCCGGTCGGGGAAGGTGCCCGCCACGTCCCGGAGCGCCTCGACGGCTGCGGCCAGCGCGCCCAGCAGGTGCGGCTGGTCGGCGAGCGGCACCGGCTCGCGGTGGGCGCGGGCCTTGGCGAGCGCGGTGTCCCGGGCCTGCTTCTCGACCGCCTTCAGCGCGTCGACGATCCCTGCCAGGGCGCTGTCCATGCCGTCTCCCTCCGGTTCGGGACGGCCCCGACCGGCCGCCCTCTCCCTCGTGGTACCCGTCCGCCCGGCGGTCGGGAACCGACGACACGCCGGGTTCCGGCACCGGGCCCGACGCCGGTGCGGGATGCGGCAGGATCGGCGGCATGACCGACCAGCCGCAGGGCGACCTCCCCCGGAACATCGGCGCCCCCGCCACCCGCGCGCTGACCGGCGCCGGCTACACCCGCCTCGACGACCTGGCCGGGGTGCCGGTCGCCGAGCTGAAGAAGCTCCACGGCATGGGCCCCAAGGCCCTGGAACGGCTCCAGGCGGCCCTGACGGAGCGCGGCAAGTCGCTCGGCTGACCCGGCGTCGGCCGCGCCCGCGCCGACCTGCCCGGCCTGCCCGGCCTGCCC
>NZ_JBEYFP010000399.1:0-5464 GCF_040634455.1 Kitasatospora sp. NPDC007106 | reverse complement strand
ACGGACGTTCTTGCGAACGGCGCACCACCCGCGCCGGAGGCGGGAACACCCCGAGGACAACGGCACGACGGAGTACATGGCCAAGCACCCGGAGGTCGTCATCACCGAGGCCGCGACCCAGGACAGCGAGGAGTACTGGGCGGACCTCACCGCGGGGCTGACCGGCCAGGGCGGCAAGCCGCTGGCCGACATCCAGGCCGTGGAGGTCGGCTACATCTCCGAGGCCACCGGCCCGCTCGCCGACAAGCTCACCGACCTGCAGGCGGCCCCCGGGGTCCACGCCTCGTCCTGGCTGCCGTGGAAGTCGGCCCAGGCGACCACCGCCTCCGGCGCGCTGGTCGGGCTCGGCACCGACACCGGGCCGATGGCCGTCTGCTACCGCAAGGACCTCTTCCAGAAGGCCGGCCTCCCGTCCGACCGCGAGGCGGTGGGCCGGCTGTGGGCGGGCGACTGGTCGAAGTTCGTGGACGTCGGCCGCCGCTACAAGGCGCACGCACCGGCGAGGACCACGTTCACCGACTCGGCCGGCGGCCTGTTCAACGCCGTGCTGTCGAGCCAGCCCGAGCAGTTCTCGAACGCCCGCGGCGAGCTGGTCTACGAGGACAGCCCCGGGGTGAAGAAGGCCTGGGACCTCTCGGTGTCCGCCGCCCGTTCCGGACTCACCAGCGGCCTCAAGCAGTTCGGTCCGGAGTGGAACGAGGCGCTGTACCTCTCCGGCTTCGCGACGATCGTCTGCCCGTCCTGGATGACCGGCGTGATCAGCAAGTACGCGGGCGACCGCGGCGAGGGCCTGTGGGACATCGCGCCCGCGCCGGCCGCCGGCAACTGGGGCGGCGCCTTCCTCACCGTGCCGAAGGCCGGCAAGCACCAGAAGGAGGCCGCCGCACTGGCCGCCTGGCTGACCGCCCCCGAGCAGCAGGCCAAGGTGTTCGCCGCGACCGGCAACCTGCCCTCGGCCACCGCCGCGCTGGAGTCGAAGGCCGTCCAGGACGCCACCAACCCGTACTTCAACAACGCCCCCACCGGTCGGATCTACGCCGACGCGGCCCGCACGGTCCTGCCCGCCCCGATCGGGCGGATGGACGGCGCGGTCAAGGCCGCCATCAGCGACGTCGCCCTGGTGGACGTCGCCCGCAACGGCACCGACCCGAAGAAGGCCTGGAACGCCGTGGTGAAGCAGATCACCGAGAAGACCGGCGGCTGACCCGGCCCGGGACGTCCAGGACGCCCGGGGCCCCCGTCCCGGCCGGTGGGAGCGCTCCCGTATGCTGGACACAGCCCGGTTCCGCGCCACCCCCCGCGGCGCGGGACCGGGCTCCCGTGGCTGTTCCGGCCCTCCCCCGGCCGGATCGGCGCAGGTTCCCGGCCCGCGACCGCCAGGTGCATGTGGGGCGCCTCCCGGCCGCGGGCCGGCTCGCTCGGCCACGCCGGCCGCCCGGCCCGCCCGCCGTCCTGCCCGCGCCGGGATAGGGCAGCACCCGTACCGCGGCGGCGTCGTTGGTACCGGTATGAACACGTGCCACCCGTCCGCGCCCGATGCCCCTCCGGCCGCCGTCCCGCCGCAGGCCCTCGCCCTCCCCCTCGCGCACCAGGAGTTCGGATCCGCCGGCGGCCCCGCCGCTCGGCGGCCCGCCGCCGTCCGGGCGCCGCAGCAGACCCAGAGCTGGACGACCAGTGCGGCGGAACAGGCCAGCGACGTGCTGAGCGGGCTGCGGACCGTCGAGGTGCCGATGGCGGCCCTGCAGGCGGCCCTGCTGATCCTCACCGAGCTGGTCGCCCGGCCGCACGAGAGCACCGGGATGCGGGAGGCCGCCCGGGAGATCTGCGGCGTCTTCGCCGGCCTGACCGACCCGGCGCTCTGAGACCCGCGGCCGCCCGACCGTCCCGCCGCCGTGCCGCCGGGCGTCCGGGACGTCCGGGCGGCCCCGGTCTCAGCGCTCGGGGTTCTCCACGACGGCGCGGAGGGCGGCGAGCAGGTGCGGCCGGTCGTCGGGGGCGACCGGGGCGAGCAGCAGCCGGTCGACGATCCGGGCGTGCACCTCCGAGGCGCGGCCGAACGCCACGGCGCCCTCGGGGGTGGCCCCGACCAGGGTGATCCGGCGGTCCGCGGGCGAGGGGGTGCGCCGGACGAGGCCGGCCTGCTCCATGCGGTCGACCAGCCGGGTGGTGCCGCCGCTGGTCAGGGTGAGGCCCTCGGCGAGCTCCCGCTGCGGGACCCCTTCGCCGCGGGCGCGGGCGAGCATCAGCAGCACCTCGAACATGGTGTGGCTGAGCCCGCACTCGGCCCGCATCGCGGTGTCCACGGCCCGGTCGAGGCGGGCCGCGGCGCGCAGCAGCAGGCCGAGCTCGTGGACGGCCGGGCGGTCGGCCGCCGCCGCGAGCTCCGCCGCCGTCCGGTGCTCCCCGGACGGCCGGCCGGCCGCCGCCGGTGCGATCTCCATGGCCGGTGAGTCTACTGATCGTTTCCGGCGCCGCGCCCCGCCGAATCGACTGAGCAGTCAATTGCTGAGCAGTCAGCTATCCGGCTACCCTGGTCCGGCACACCCGGTCCCGCACCCGCGCCGCCCGGGCCGACCGCCGGAGAAGGCCGACCGCCGGAGAAGACGGAGAGACCGCCGATGACCCCCGCCTCCGCCCGGCCGGCCCGCCCGGCCACCGCGTCCGCCACCGCGTCCGCGGCCTCCCCCGCCGGGTCCGCGGCGCCCGGACCGGGCCGGCGCCTGCGGCTGATCGTGGTGCTCGGCGCGCTCTCCGCCTTCGGGCCGCTCTCGCTCGACATGTACCTCCCGGCCCTCCCCGCCCTCGCCGGGGACCTCGGCGTACGGGACGCCGACGTGCAGCTCACCCTGACCGCCTGCCTGCTCGGCCTCGCCCTCGGCCAGCTGGTGGCCGGGCCGCTCAGCGACCGCCGGGGCCGGCGCGGCCCGCTGCTGGTCGGCCTGGCCGGCTACGTCGCCGCATCCGCACTCTGCGCGGTGGCGCCGAACGCCGAGGTCCTGACCGCCGCGCGGCTGCTGCAGGGCCTGGCCGGCGCCGCGGGCATCGTGATCAGCCGGGCGGTCGTCCGCGACCTCTACGACGGCGTCGAGGCGGCCCGCTTCTTCTCGCTGCTGATGCTGGTGAACGGCCTGGCGCCGATCCTCGCCCCGGTGGTGGGCAGTCAGTTGCTGCGCTTCGCCGACTGGCGGGCGGTGTTCGCGGTGCTCGCCGCCGTCGGCGCCGCACTGCTCGCGGCCGCGGCGCTCGCGCTGCCCGAGTCGCTGCCCGCCGAGCGGCGCAGCGGCGGCGGCCTGCCCCGGACGGTGCGCAGCTTCGGCGGGCTGCTGGCCGACCGCCGGTTCATGGGGTACGCGGTGGGCGCCGGGTGCGCCTTCGCCGCGATGTTCGCGTACATCTCCGGTTCCTCGTTCGTGCTGCAGCAGGTGTACGGGTTGGACGCCCAGCAGTTCAGCCTGGTGTTCGGCGGCAATGCGCTGGGCCTGGTGCTGCTGGGCCAGCTGAACGCGCGGCTGCTGCGCAGCCGGTCCCCGGAGGTGATGCTGCGGGCGGGTCTGGCGGTCTCGGCGTCGGGCGGGGCCGGGCTCCTGCTGGCGGTCGTCGCGGGGCTGGGGCTGTGGGCGGTGTGCGGCTCGCTGCTGCTGGTGGTGGCGGCGGTGGGGCTGGTGATGCCGAACTCGACGGCGCTGGCGCTGTCCGGGCGGGACGACGCGGGCACGGCCTCGGCCCTGCTGGGGCTGCTGCAGTTCGCGCTGGGCGGGCTGGCCGCGCCGCTGGTGGGTCTGGGCGGTTCGGGGTCGGCCCTGCCGATGGCGGTGGTGATCGCCGGTTTCGCGGCGGCCGCGGTGCTGGTGCACGCGCTCTGGCTGCCGCGGTCGGCGGCGGCGTCGCTCTGACACCCGGGCCGGGCCGGGCCGGGGCGGCGGCGGGCACGGAATCCGCACAGGTTTCCGCGTCCGGTACCGGCCGCGTCTTTTGCGGGGCCGCCGGGGGCGGGGGCAGGCTGGATGCGGGAGCCGAGAAGGCGAGGAGAGCGATGAGCACCCTTGAGGAGCAGATCGAGATCGGTGCCCCGGCCGACGCCGCCTGGGACCAGCTGCACCGGATCGCCGACTACCCCCGCTTCGTCGAGGGCGTCCTGCACGCCTCCGCCCGTGGCAGCCACCGCGCCCGTCTGGACGTGGCGGTGGACGGCGGCCACCGGGAGTTCGACGCGTTCTTCACCGACCGCGGCCACAACCGGGTGATGACCTGGGAGACGGTGGACGAGCCGCACCTGCGCGGCACGTTCGCGCTGCGCCCGCTGGACGAGCACCGCACCCAGGTGCAGGTGCGGATCGAGTACGAGCCGGCGGCGGTGGAGGAGCTGTTCGGCGGTGCGCCGCACGGTTTCGCGCTGGCGAGCGCGATCGAGCGGACCGTCCGGACGGACCTGGAGCAGTTGCGCGACCTGGTGGAACACCGCACGCGGTGATCGGCCGGGCCGGGCCCGTGCTCAGGGCAGCAGTTGCTCGGCCCAGATGACCTTGCCGGTGTCGGTGTAGCGGGTGCCCCAGCGCTCCGCGAACTGGGCGACCAGGAAGAGGCCGCGGCCGCCCTCGTCGGTGCTGGCGGCGTACTTGAGGTGCGGGGAGGTGCTGCTGCTGTCGGAGACCTCGCAGATCAGGGTGCGGTCGCGGAGCAGCCGGACGCGGATCGGCCCGCCGCCGTAGCGGATAGCGTTGGTGACGAGCTCGCTGAGGATGAGTTCGGTGGTGAAGGCGAGGTCGTCCAGGCCCCACTCCTCCAGGCGGCGGCTGACCTCGCCGCGGACGCCGGAGACGGCGCTGGGGTCGGCGGGGACCTCCCAGGCGTCGACGTTCTCGGCGGGCAGCGCGCGGGTGCGGGCGACGAGCAGGGCGATGTCGTCGGTGGGGCTGGCCGGGAGCATGGCCTCCAGCACGGAGTCGCAGGTCTTCTCGGGGGTGAGGCCGGGTCGGGCGGCGAGCGAGGCGCGCAGCAGTTCCAGGCCCTCGTCGATGTCGCGGTGGCGGTCCTCGACCAGGCCGTCGGTGTAGAGGACGAGGTGGCTGCCCTCGGGCAGGTCGATGTCGACGGCTTCGAAGGGCATGCCGACCAGGCCGAGCGGGGCGCCGGCCGGGAGTTCGGGGAACTCGACGCTGCCGTCGGGGTGGGCGACGGCGGGCAGCAGGTGGCCGGCGCGGGCCATGGTGCAGCGCAGCGCGACGGGGTCGTAGATGGCGTAGAGGCAGGTGGCGCCGGTGATGGGGGCGTCGCCGTCCAGGGAGGCGTCCTGGTCGATGCGGTTGACGAGGTCGTCGAGGTGGCCGAGGAGTTCGTCGGGGGGCAGGTCGAGGGCGGAGAAGGTGTGGACGGCGGTGCGCAGCCAGCCCATGGTGGCGGCGGCGTGCAGGCCGTGGCCGACGACGTCGCCGACGACCAGGGCGACCCGGGCGCCGGAGAGCGG
>NZ_JBEYFP010000398.1:0-5499 GCF_040634455.1 Kitasatospora sp. NPDC007106 | reverse complement strand
ACACGTAGTTGGTGCCCTGGTTGAGGGTGCCGGTGCTTGCCGTGCTGGTGGGGGAGGCGTAGACGGGGGCGTTGGCGAAGGTGTCGACCCAGTACTTGGTGGTGCCGGACGGCGGCGGGGTGGAACCGCCCGGGCAGTCGGGGATGACGGCGCCGTTGTTGTCCTTGGCCTGGTCGTTGCCCCACTTGGACAGGTAGTAGGCGGAGACCCATTGGCCGGCGGGGCCGGTGTCGGGGTCGGTCTTCAGCCACCAGTGGTTGTAGCTGCTGCCGTTGCGGATCTCGCGTCCCCAGGTCTTGCAGAACACGTAGTTGGTGCCCTGGTTGAGGGTGCCGGTGCTTGCCGTGCTGGTGGGGGAGGCGTAGACGGGGGCGTTGGCGAAGGTGTCGACCCAGTACCTGGTCGTGCCGGACGGCGGCGGGGTGGAACCGCCGGGGCCGTAGAGGCGGACGGCGCCGTAGTAGTCGCCGTGCGAGGACAGCGCGGCCACCTGCACGTGGCCGCCGGAGTACGGCGCCTCGGCGATGTATCCCTGGCCCAGGTACATCGCCACGTGGTGGATGGTGGACGGGGTGCCCCCGAAGAACACCAGGTCGCCCGGGAGCAGCGGGCCCGTCCCGTCGCTCCGGAGGAATCTCGCCACCGCGCGCGAGGTGGTCCACTGGGTGGTGGTCACGCCGTTGATGACGTCCGTGCCCACGGCGAGGTAGTAGGCGTAGCGGACCATGCCGGAGCAGTCCAGGCCCTTCACGTGGCAGTCGTTCGGGGCGCCGTTCGATGCGTCGCAGATCCCGTACGAGGGGCCCGGCTGCCCGCCGTGGCCGCCGCCCCACGAGTACGGCGTGCCGATCAGGCTGCAGGCCGCGTTCACGGCCGAGTCGGCCTGTGGCGCGGCACCGGGGGAGAGGACTCCGCAGGCGGGTGCGGCGTGGGCGGCCTGCGCGCCGACGAAGAAGACGGCGAGGGAGGCGAGTACGGCCAGCAGTGCGGCGAGGCGCAGGGGCGGAAGGGACCGCCGGGGTAACGGGTCGACGCGCGTAGTCACAGGGCATCCTCGGGGGCGTGTGCCACAAGTGGCAGCAACGGAAGGGGGGTTGGTGGCGGACATTCAAGCACCGCACGGTCCGCATCCGACAGGCCCGGGTGAAAACAATTTCTGCAAGCCGCGTGCACGCGGCGCCGAGGTGGCCGTGGGGGAACCCGGCGGGGCCGGTGGCCCCGCCGGGAGTCGGGGTGTCGTGGACGTCAGGCGGTGGCCGGCCTCCGGTCGACGACGGTGCGGAGCTTGCCGCTGGTCGGGGTGCGGTCGAAGGCGCTGGTGGGGACGGTCTCGACGGTGCAGGTGAGGAGCGACTCGGCGGTGGCCGAGGCCAGTTCGGGGACGGTGGCCAGGAAGACGTCGAGGGCGGCCTCCGGGGCGGGGGCGTAGCGTTCGTCGAGGCGGACGGTGAGGTGTTCGCGGACGGGGTCGGCGTCCACGAGCAGCTGGAGTTCGCCGCGGTAGCCGAGGTGTTCCTCCGCCACCGTCATGAGGCGGCGGACGTTGAGGAAGTAGGTGCCCACCCGGACGACGTCGCCGTACCGGCCGAGGAGTTCGATCCGGGGGGTGTGGCTGCCGCAGGGGCAGGGGCCGTCGACGCTCCGGCCGAGGTCGCCGATCTGGTACCGCTCCAGGCGCTGGCCGGCCCGGGTGCGGGTGGTGAAGACGAGGCGGCCGGGCTGTCCGGCGGGGACGGGCCGGTCGGTCTCCGGGTCGAGGATCTCCAGGGTGTGGAGCTCGGTGAGGACGTGGTGGACGGAGCCCTCGGCGTGGGTGCACTGGTAGCCGAGCGGTCCGAGGTCGGTGCTGCCGTACGCCGCCGAGCGGATCGACTCGACGCCGAACTCCTCGGTGAGCACCCGGCGCTGTTCGGCGGTGAAGTGCTCGCCGCCGTAGAACACCTTGCGGATCCCGCCGTAGGCGCGCAGCACCGCGCCCTGGTCGTGGAAGAGCTGCCAGAGGTAGGAGGGCATGCCGAACACGGTGTCCGCACGGTGGGCGACGAGCGCCTCGGCGGTGGCGGCGTGGTCGGGTCCGGCCGCGATCGGCAGCTGGGTGGCGTTCAGCCGCTCCAGGATGGAGAAGAAGCTGATGAAGCTGCCGTACATGCCGCCGCAGTAGAAGAGGTTGGCGGCGCGGTCCCGGGCCGGGTCGAAGCCGGCCGCGAGCAGGCCGTTGGCGCTGGCCCGCATCTGGGTGTCGTAGTCGGCGTTGGTGAAGACGGACAGTGCCGGCGCGCCGCTGCTGCCGCCGCTGCGGAAGTACAGGTGGGCGTGTTCGGGTGCGAGGGTGCGCAGTTGCTCCTGGACGCCCGGCTTGTCGAGCAGCGGCCCGCCCGGCGCGGCGGGGAGGGCCTGGGGCCCGGCGAGGTCGTCGAGGCAGGCGGTGGTGGTGAAGGCGGCGTCGGTGCGGACGGCGACCCGGCGGCTGTAGCGCTGGAGCGCGTAGACGCCGTCGTGGGGTTCGCCGTGGTAGCTGTCGAGCATGGCGCCGACCGGGGTGACCCGTAGGACGCCGGCGGCGAGCACGGCCTGCGCGAGCCGGGCGGTGTCGGCGCGGTCGGCGCCGATCGCGGCGGTCTGCAGGTAGCGGCGCATCGGCCGCAGCACGGCCATGACGGAGGCGCGGGGCAGCGGCTTGACCCAGATCGAGCGGTTCAGCGGGGAGGCGGCGAGGGCCGGGCGGGTGTCGGCGAGGACGCGCCAGGAGCCGTCCTCGGCGGCGAGGACCCGGGTGAGGCCGAGGTGTTCCTCCAGCCGGGCGAGCAGTTCGGCGGTGGTGATCTCGGCGTGCTCGGCCGGGTCGAGGACCGGGCGGGGCGACGCGGCCGAGGCGGCGGCGAGATGCATGGCGAAGCGGTCGGCGAAGGCGAAGACCTCGGTCTCGTCCTCGGTGTCGAGGTAGACCACCTGGGGGCTGGAGCAGGCCTGCTGTTCGAGGCGGCAGACGTCGGCGGCGAGCGCGTCCAGGGTGGCGGTGTCCGACCAGGCGTCGCGGGTCAGGTAGGCGAACGAGATCCGGTGGCCCCACTCGACCAACCGGCAGCCGGGCGGCACGAGTTCGGCGACCGAGCGGACGGCCTCCTCGCCGCCCCAGACGGCCACCGCGTCGGCGGGCTCGCAGAGCAGGCGCAGCCAGTCGGTGCGGCCGGAGGGGAAGCGCAGGGCGACGGTGCGCCGGGCGATCGCCCCGGTCGGGTCGGCGTCGGCCAGTGCGGCGAGCAGGTGCTGCGCGAGCAGGGTGTCGCCGCTGCTGGTCTTCAGCACGTTGAGGTTGCCGGTGAGCAGGCCCTCGACCACGCTGAGCGGGGCGACCGCGGCGGCGTTGCCGGGGGCGATGTGGACCAGCAGGCCGACGGGTGCCCAGGCCTCGAAGACGGTCTCCCGGGCGTCGGGCCGGACGAGGCGTTCGGGGCGCAGTGCGCCGAGTTCGCGGCGGAGCTTGCGTTCCAGCGCGGGCCGGTCGACCGCCCCGGCGATCTCGTCGAGGACGGCGGCCGCCTCCTCGGCGTCGAGGCCGTCGGCGGCGAGTTCGGCGAGCAGGCGGGACCGGACGGGGTCGCCCGCGGAGCGGAGGGTGTCGGCGAGGCGGGCGCAGGCGTTCAGCACCGTCTCGGCGGGCAGCGGTTCGGCGAGCACCTCGGCGGCCAGCGCGGGCAGGTCGGCGAGCCGCCGGGCGGCCTCCTCGTCGTCGACGAAGGCGCCCTGCCAGTAGTGGGGTGCGGTGGTCACGACATTCCCTTCAGGAGTTCGGCGGCGGCGGCCGCGCAGGTGCGGTTGCGGCTGATCCCGGCACGGCCGTGGACGGTGAACCACGGGGTGGCCAGCGGACAGGGGCACGCGTCGCCCGGGTGCAGCGAGGCCAGGTCGCCCATGACGACGCTCTGCGCGGGCACCGAGGTGATGTACGGGGAGACCAGGTGCAGGAAGCCGGGCTCGCCGTACGGCAGCGGCTCCAGGGTGCGGGTGTCGCGGACGGCCACCCGCGACCAGACCGGGGCGTGCAGCCGGTGGTGCCCGCACTCGATGTACGGCACGCAGTGCTCGACGGAGCCGAAGGTGTCCCGGATCCGGTCGGAGGGGATGCCCAACTGCTCGGTGACGGCGGCGTAGAACGCGTCCTTGCCGATCTGCCGGTCGGTGTGGCCCTTCCAGCCGCCGCCGAGCAGGACGAGCGAGCCGGCGGGCAGCTGCAGCGGCGGCAGGCCGAGGGCGCGCATCCGCTCCAGGGTGAAGTGCAGGAAGGCGGGGAAGCCGAGGATCCGCACGGGCAGCCCTTCGTCGGCGTACCGCTGCAGGGCCTCGATGCAGCCGTGGACGTCGAACTCGTGGCCGCTGCCGGTGTGCCGCAGGGCGTGCGCGGTGCGGTGCGCGGGGGCGAAGTCGCACAGGTAGTTGTCGGTGAAGGAGGTGCCGAGCTTCAGCTGCGGTGCCGGTTCGTAGCTGTACAGCAGGTAGTTGACGGGCTGTTCGGGGGTGATCCAGCCGTAGTGGTCGAAGATCCGGGCGACCATGCGCTGGGCGGAGCGGATCGTCCAGGTGTCGAAGAACATCTGCGACTTCTGGCCGGTGGTGCCGGAGGAGGTGAGGTGCAGGAACACCTCCTCCCGCGGGATCGACAGCACCTCGTGCCGCTTGAAGAAGTTGGCGTGCACCAGCGGGGTTCGGACGTCCGCGCCGACGGTCGGGGCCGGGGTCTCGGCGGGCCCGGCCAGCAGCGAGCGGAGGAACGGCGAACGCTGCGCGTGCCAGGCGTTGGTCTCGGCCATGGCGGCGGCGAACAGCGCGTCGGCGTCCGGTCCGGCGGTGTACGGGTCGGCCAGGTCGCACAGCTGCTGCAGGTGCGCGAGCGCGGCGGGGTCGGGGACCCCGACCGGTGCGAGATGCGGGTTCAGGGCGGGGACGGTCACGGGGCAACCTCGGGAAGGGTCAGGTAGGTCGAGGTCCAGGCGGTCAGGTACGACTCCAGGTACGGCCGCAGCCGCGGGCCGGCGGCCGTGGCCCGGAAGTCGATCTGGCGGCTGGTCCGGGACAGCACGACGTAGTCGTGGAACCGGTCGCCGATCCGGCGCATCGCCGGGTAGACGGCGCTCGGGATGAATCCGGCGGCGAGGAAGGCGTCGAGCGCGGCGGTGTCGGCCAGCGGCAGCAGCGTCTCGACGTAGTCGGCGCCCGCGCGGGTGACGGCCGCCATCAGCGGCTCCAGCGCGCCCGCGACGGCCGCCGGGGACGGGTGCACGGCGACCAGCGAGCAGCTCGCCGCCACCGGGTCCAGGTCGGCGTACGCCTCGAAGGCGCCGTCCGGCGGGGTGAGCACGGCGTTCGGCAGGTGCAGCGGGAAGAACCGCGCGCCCGGGTCGGGGAAGAGCTCCAGGAACCGGCGGCGGACGAAGCCGGGCGCGGTGATCAGCTCCATCGGTGCGGTCGCTGGCGCACTCCGCCCGGCCGGGCGGGCCGGGG
>NZ_JBEYFP010000397.1:0-5514 GCF_040634455.1 Kitasatospora sp. NPDC007106 | reverse complement strand
GGCGACGGTGGTCGCGGTGCCGATCAGCGGGATGCCGCGGCGCCGCGCCCCGGCCACCAGCCGCTCCGGCGGCAGGCCCATCACCAGGCTGATCACCGGCGGAGCCACCTCCAGCAGGGCGTCGACCTGCTCGTCGAAGTCCGGCCGGCGCAGTTCGGTGGACGGGTCGGGCAGCCCCAGTTCGGCGTAGTACGGGTGCAGCCGCTCGACGTCCTCCGCGGTGGCGCGGGTCTCGCCCTCGCCCGGCTGCGGCACCCAGAGGTTGACCGCGAACGGCCGGGAGGTCGCGGCGCGGAGGTCCTTCACCAGCTGCGTCAGCGCGTCCGGCTGCAGGTGGTGGGCCCCGAACGAGCCGAGTCCGCCGGCCTCGGAGACGGCGGCGGCCAGGGCCACCGACGACGCTCCTCCGCCGAACGGGCCCTGCACCACCGGGTGCTCCAGGCCCACCAGCTCGCAGAACCGGCCCACGGCGCGTGTGTTCATGACGATGCGCTCCCTCGCTGTCGACGTTCCCGCCATGCTAGACGACCGGTCAACTATTCGTGGTGACCGCCCCGGAACCGGCCGTGTCGTAGGCGGGCCCTACCGTGTCCGTCCATGGGACTCTCGATCACCGTCGGCCTGCTCGACGACCTCGACCGCCACGACCCGGAGGGCGCCGCCCACCACGCCCGTGAACTCGCCGTGCTCGCCGACGCGCTGCAGGCCAAGGGCATCGACTGGCGGGAGCCCGCGCCCGCGGGCACCGGCCGCGCCGGCCACAGCGGCGGCTTCCCCTACGCACACCTGCACCACCTGCGGCGGGCGTTCGTGCTGCGCCGCCACGGCGCCGTCACCCCCGCCGCCGACACTGAGCCGGACCAGTACGACTGCGACCGCGGCGAGGTCGAGGAGGAGGCGCTGATGTTCTCCTCGCACCTGCTCTGCCACTCGGACTGCGCCGGCTACTACGTGCCCGCCGACTTCGACGACCCGGTGTTCCTGTCGGAGGAGGCCGCGGTCGCGGGTGGTGGGATGGTCGGCTCCACCGGGCAACTGCTCGCCGAACTCCGGCGCCTGGCACCGGCGATCGGCATCTGCCCGGAGACCGCGGCCGCCACCGCCGACCCCGTCGTGGCGGCGGACGACCCGTACGAGGCGGAGAAGTCCGCCTGGTACGTGCTGCACGGCGCCTGCCGGGAGAGCCTGGCCACCGGCCGCGCGATCGTCTTCCACTGAGGCCCGCCCGTCGCCGTGCCCGCCCGCGCACCCGCCCGCCCGGTCGCGGGGCCGTGGCGGGCGGCCGGTGGCGGCCGTCGGAGTGACACTCCGTCGAGTCGTGACGGGGTGTCGTCAATCAGATGCCTAGCGTGACGGGCATGACTGTAGATCGTTCCCTCGCCGCCCCGGGCGGGCCGGGTCTCGCCGGGGCGCCCCGGCGAGGCGGGCTCGCGGCGCTCTTCGTCCTGGTCCTGGCCCTGCTCACGGTCGCCGCGTCGATCACACCGGCCGCGGCCGCGCGCCGGGCGGGCGGCACCGTGTCCGTGCAGTTCGAGAACAAGAGCGACCGCGACCTCACGGGTTTCGCCATCAACGTGCCCGAGGGGTGCCTCATCCCCTTCGCACCGGCCACGATCGCGGCCGGAACCACCGCGACCTGGACGGTGGGGCCCTGCCAGTCCGCGTACGGCACCAGGGGGACGATCGACTACACCGTGCAGGGGGAGAACGGCGCGACCACCCGGATCGGCTGGGACGTGCCCTTCACGGGGCCCAACTCGTACACCGAGTCCGCGCCCACCGGGTACGTGATCGGCCACACCGGCGGCACCGACCCGCAGACCCCCGTCCACTGGACCTTCGACTGCAACTCCAAGACCTGTGACGGCATCCCCGACGCGTGGAAGCTGAACGGCGTCACCCTCGACCCGGGCGACGGCAGCGCCGCCAAGTTCATCGACCTGCCGGCGATGGGCGCCGACGTCAACCGGCCCGACGTCTTCGTCCAGCTCGACTGGATGGCCGGCACCGCACACAGCCACGCGATCGACCCCGCCGCGATCAAGAAGGTCGTGGACGCCTTCAAGAACGCGCCGTACAACAAGCGGGGGCAGACCGGCACCGGCATCAACCTGCACATCGACGCCGGACCCAACAGCATCATGAACTTCGCCACCAACACCACCTGGGGCACCCTCAGCCGGGCCAAGCAGCTCACCGAGACGACCAACCTCGGCACCAAGGTCGACGGCCTCTACCAGTGGGACGCCTTCACCGCGCTGAAGAACGCCACGGGCGGCTTCCGCAGCACCGCGCGGGGGCCGATCTTCCACTACGCGATCTCCGCCCACAACCTGGAGAGCGGCTCCCGCTCCAGCGGGATCTCCGCCGGCACACCCGGCAGCGACCTCATCGTCAGCCTGGGCAGCTTCACCAACAGCGTCGGCACCGTCGACGAGCAGGCCGGCACGCTGATGCACGAGCTCGGCCACAATCTCGGCCTGCGGCACAGCGGCAACTCGGACATCCCGAACCACGAGCCGCAGTACTTCAGCGTGATGAACTACAGCTACCAGTTCGGCCTGACCGTGGGGACGACCAAGGGCCTCCTCGACTACTCGCGGCAGAACCTGTCGCTGAACGAGACCGCCCTGGACGAGCGGGTCTACCCGCCGACCAACCCGCTCTACGACGTCAGCCACTTCTGCCCCGGCATCGACGGGACGGTCGGCAAGTTCGTCACCATCCAGTCGAGCAAGGCCGCCGTGGACTGGAACTGCGACGGCCGGATCTCCGACACCGAGGTCGGCGTCGACGTCAACGGCGACGGCAGCCAGACCGCCCTCGCCGGGCACGACGACTGGAACGCCCTCGTCCTGCGCGGCGGTGCGGTCGGCCACTCCGGCGCGGATTCGGCCGGCGTCCCGGCCCCGACGCTGGAGAACGAGGCGACCCCCGAGGACGAGGCGATGGACCTCCCCGTGGACGTCACCCCGCCGGTCACCACCGCCCGGACGAGCGCGCACCCGCACAAGGACGGCGGCCACCAGGGCGAAGGCGGCCACAAGGGCGAGGTGCGGGTCGTCCTCACCGCCACCGACGACCTCTCCGGCGTCGCCATGACCGAGTACAACCTCGACAGCAGGGGCTGGCAGACCTACACCGGCCCGATCGTGGTGACCGGCGAGGGCAAGCACCGGCTGCTCTACCGGTCCGTCGACCACGCGCAGAACCAGGAGACGGACAAGTACCTCGTCCTGCGGGTCGACCGGAACTCCGAGTGGCACCAGGAACCGACCGCCGAGCACTGAGCACTGAGCGCACGTACGGACGCCCCGGACCGGGACCTCCCGGTCCGGGGCGCCGGCATGCCGCGGGCGGAGTAGTTGACCGACCGTATACTCGCCGCATGGGACGGAGCAGCACGGCACAGGAGCGACTGCTCGACGCCGCCGGCGACCTGCTGCACACCCACGGCTACTCGGCCCTCGGCGTCGCCGAGATCTGCGCCCGGGCCGAGGTCAAGAAGGGCAGCTTCTACCACTTCTTCGCCTCCAAGCAGACGCTGACCCTCGCCGCCGTCGACGCGCACTGGACGCAGCAGCGGCAGGTCTGGCAGACCCTGCTGGGCACCCCCGGACGGCCTCCGCTGGAACGTCTGCGGCACCTGCTGGACGCCCAGGCGGCGGCGCAGCGGGCCGACAAGGCCGGCGGCGGCAGCGTCCGCGGCTGCCTGCTCGGCAACCTCGCCCTCGAACTCAGCGGCCGCGAGCCGGAGATCCAGACCCGGCTCGCCGAGATCTTCGACGAGCAGGCAGCCCTGGTGCAGGGCGTCCTCGCCGAAGCGGCCGCCACCGCGCCGGTCGCCGCCGACACCGGGACGGCCCGCGCGGTCGTGGCCCAGCTGGAGGGTGCGGTGCTGTTCGCCAAGCTCGCCGACGACCCGGCCCGGCTCGACGGCCTCTGGCCCGCCGTGCAGCGCCTCGTCCGGTCCGACTGAGCGGGGCCCCTCCGGCTCCGACTGAGCGGCGCCCCTCCGGCTCTGACTGAGCGGGGCCCTCTCCGGCTTTCGCCCGGACATGCCGTGCGCGGTCCGGCCGGGCCGTAGGCTCGACCGATGGGGACCCGGCAGGTGGACGCATCGCAGTGGCAGCAGGCCTGGACGGACGGCGGACGACGCGCCGTCCACATCGGCGACGTCGCCGACTTCAACGCCCAGTTCGTCCCGCAGAGCCCGGCCGCCCGCCGGCAGGCCCACCACTACTCCTGCCTCGCCGCCTTCTACACCCCCGACCCGGCCGCGCTGCTGCTGCCCGGCGAACCCGACGCGGAGTGGACGGCCTGGCTGGCACGGGAGTTGGCCTGGGGCCCGGTCGAGCTGCACACCGGACTCGCCGACGAGCACGGCACCGTCCGCGGCACGCTCGCCGTCCGCCCGGCCCTGTGCGAGGGCATCGAGCGGCTCGGCCTGCCCGTCCGCCCCTGGGGCCGCACCGCCGGGCCGGGCCTGGAGGCCGTCCACCACTACGAGTCCAAGGCCGCCTCGCACGAGCTCTTCGCCCGCACCGCGGCCGGGCACCCGGGCGTCCTGGTGCCCCGTCAGCGACCGGCCCGCTCGGCCCGGCGGGCCTCCCGGCTGCTCGCCGCCCTGGCCCGCCGCGGCGAGACCGCCGTCCTCAAGGCCCACCACGGCGTCGGCGGGTACGGCACCGCCGTCGTCACCCCGCGGGACACCACCGCGGCAGGCGGCGCCCGGGCGCTGCTGCGCGGCCTCGCCGCCGAGGGCGTCCTGCCGCCCGGCGGCAGACTGCTGGTGGAGGAGTACGTCCCCGGGCGGGGCCGGCTGCGGAACCTCACCTTCGACGCGGTGATCGCCGACGACGGCACCGTGCACCCGGTCGGCACCGCCGTGATGCACGTCGACGGCACCAGCTACCGGGGCGCCACCGCCGGCCCCGGCGCGGTGCCTCCGCGGGCGGCCGCCACCGCGGAGGCGTTCGGCCTCGCCGTCGGCGCCGAACTCGCCCGGGCGGGCCACCGCGGCTGGTACGACGTCGACTTCGTCACCGACCCGGCCGGTCGGCTCGCCCCGACCGAGGCCAACCTGCGGCTCACCGGCCCCGCCGTCGCCTTCGTGCTCGCGGCCCGCCTCGACGCGGTGCACGGCCCGGGCCACCGGGTCCGCACCCTGGACATGCTGCCGCTCGGCGCCCGGCTGCCGCAGCAGGCGCTGCTCGCGCACCTGTCCCAACTCGCGGAGCGCTGCGAGCGGTTCGGCGTGCGCCTGCTGCCGACGATTCCCACCGCGAGCTGGGAGGAACTGCCGACCGCGGGCGTGGCCCTGGCCGCCCGTGCCCCCGACACGGTGACGGCCCTGGACGCACTGGACGCGGCGGAGGCGGTCGTCCGGGCGGCCTGCGAGGCCCTCGCCGACCCCTTCGACGCCGTCGCCCCCGACGTGCCCGGCGTGCCCGGCGTCAGCGCCCGTCCTGCGAGGGGCCGCGCCGCCCGGCGGCCGCGCGGACGGTCACCGGG
>NZ_JBEYFP010000396.1:0-5517 GCF_040634455.1 Kitasatospora sp. NPDC007106 | reverse complement strand
GGGGGGCCGCCCTAGAACGCCGGGTGTTCGCGGGTGTCGAGGTGGGCGCGGCCGGCCATCTGGGAGGAGGCCTCGGCGTGGAAGCGGCGCGGGATACGGCCCCGTCACGGCGCACCAGGCCCGCGGTCGGCGGCGGGAAGTGGCTGCCGAGCAGCAGGGTGTCGGTGTCGGCGAGTTCGGCGAGGAGCTTGCGGCGGGTCGCCCCGGCCAGTGCCGGGTCGATGTCGACGTGGCTGTCGATGCCGGGCTCGGCGAGCTGGACGGGGTGGTGGATGCAGTCGCCGGTGATCAGGGCGGTGGCGCCGCCGCTCGTCAGCCGGACGGCGACCTGGCCGGGGGTGTGGCCGGGCATCGGGACGAGCGCCACCCCGGGCGCGATCTCCAGGCCGTCGGCGGGCACGTCGAGCAGGTCGAGGAGGCCGTGCTCGGCGACCGGGTGGACGGAGTCGCGGAACATCTGCCGGCGGGGCTCCTCCAGCTCGGTGCCCGCCCAGTGGTCCCACTCGGCGCGGCTGGTGAGGTACCGGGCGCGGGGGAAGGTGGGGACCCAGGCGTCCCCGTCCCGGCGGGTGTTCCAGCCGACGTGGTCGGTGTGCAGGTGGGTGAGGACGACGAGGTCGACCGATCCGGGCGGGAAGCCGGCCCGTTCCAGGCGGTCGAGGTAGTCGGTGTCGAGCCGGTGCCAGGCGGGGTTGGCGCGGTCCTTGCCGTTGCCGATGCCGGTGTCGACCAGGATCCGCAGGCCGCCCGCGGCCACCGCGAAGGTGTGGCTGGCCAGCCGCAGGACCCGGTCGGCGTCGGCGAAGTCGGGCTGCAGCCAGGGGGCGGCGGCGACCACCTCGGGCGTGGCGCCGGGCAGCAGCCAGGGGCCGGTCTGCGGCGGCAGTTCGACCTCGTCGACGCGGCGGACGACGAGGTCGCCCACCGTCCAGGCGGGTGCCGGGGCCGGTTCGGTGCGGGCGGGGTGCAGTAACGACATGGCCGTCCCTCCGGGTGCGGTCGGCGCCGGGCCCGCGGGCGTGGCGGACCCCGGGCGCCACTAAAGCTCAATCTTTGCGTTAAGCCTACGCGCACGGCGGGAACGGCCCCCGACCGGGGCGCCGCTACCGCTCGATGTACGACTCCAGGCCGCGCAGGAAGACCTCGACCTTGAACTCGAAGCGCTCGTCGCCGTCGCCGTGGACCATCGTCTCCGCCATGTCCCTGAGCAGCGGGAAGCGCTCCTCCGGGAGCCGGGCGAGGTAGTCGCGGACGCCGTCGAAGTAGGCGTCGACGTCCACCCCGGCGGCGATCTTCGCGGTGTAGAGCGAGGCCTCGTAGGCGTCCGAGTCGATCAGCTGGCCGAGGCCGTCCAGCGCGTAGGCGGCGACCTGCCGGGGAATGCCGGCGGAGAGCAGCAGGCCGACGACGAACTCGGCGACCTTCAGTTTGTTGGGGCCGAGCTGGATGCCGCCGAGCGAGACCACGGTGATGTCGCGGTGCGCGGTGTAGACCCGCTGCGCCTCCCGGCAGACCTCCTTGATCTGCTCCTTCCAGCGCTCCGGCTCGGGCCGTCCGGGCAGCCGGATCTCGCCGGAGATGCGCTCCAGCATCAGCTCCAGCAGCTCGTCCTTGCCGGACACGTGGGCGTAGAGCGAGGCGGGGCCGGTGCCGAGCTCCTGAGCGACCCGGCGCATCGTCAGGCCCTCGAGCCCTTCGCGGTCGAGGACGTGGATGCCGGCCTCGACGACGGCCTCGGGCGTGAGCGGCTGACGGGTGTCGGCCCTGCGCGCCTTGTGCCACGGGATCGGGGGCATCTCCGAGGTCACGCGCACCTCTTCCACCTCGGGGGGACGCCCGGTCCGCACGCACGGCCGGACGTCCGTGATCGACGGACGTTGACGAACATCGTAACCGAGGGCGAACAGCGTTCGAAGCCGCGAATATTGTTTGACAGAACGCCGATCGACTCCGTAGAACGGTGTTCGTTCGATAGAAACGTTGTTCCCCGTCTGGAGACGCCATGACCGACACCCCCACCCCGTACCGATGGCGGTGGGCCGCGCTGTTCGTGATCCTCGCGGCCGAGGTCATGGACCTCCTCGACTCGCTGGTCACCAACATCGCCGCACCCTCCATCCGCGCCGACATCGGCGGCGGCGAGAGCACCATCCAGTGGATGGGCGCCGCCTACACGCTGGCGATGGCCATCGGCCTGATCACCGGCGGGCGCCTCGGCGACATCTTCGGCCGCCGCCGGATGTTCCTGATCGGCGCCGTCGGCTTCACCCTCGGCTCGATCGGCTGCGGCCTCGCCCAGGGGCCCGACCAGCTGATCGCCGCCCGGGTCTTCCAGGGCCTGCTGGGCGCGGTGATGCTGCCGCAGGGCCTCGGCATGCTCAAGGAGATGTTCTCCGAGAAGGAGCAGGCCTCCGCGTTCGGCATGTTCGGCCCGGTCATGGGCCTGTCCACGGTCGGCGGCCCGATCCTCGCCGGCTGGCTGGTCGACGCCGACCTGTTCGGCACCGGCTGGCGCATGATCTTCCTGATCAACATCCCGCTCGGCCTGTTCGCGATCGCCGGCGGCCTGGGCTTCCTGCCCGAGTGGAAGAGCGCCCGCGCCGTCCGCCTCGACCTGCTCGGCGCCCTGCTCGCCGCGGCCGGCTCGGCCCTGATGATCTTCCCGCTGGTGCAGGGCCGCGAGCACGACTGGCCGCTCTGGGCCTTCGCCCTGATCGCCGCCTCCGTCGCCGTCTTCGGCTTCTTCGGCTGGTACGAGGGCCGGCGCAGCCGCAGCGGCGGCGACCCGCTGGTCGAACCCAGCCTGTTCGCCAAGCGCGGCTTCAGCGGCGGCATGGTCCTCGGCCTGCTGTTCTTCTCCGCGATGACCGGCTTCTGGCTGACCTTCAGCCTGTACACCCAGATCGGCCTGCACTACTCGCCGCTCAAGGCCGGCCTCGCGGGCATCCCGTCCTCGCTCGGCATGGTGGTCGCGTTCATCGCCTCGCAGGCCCTGCAGCGCTTCGGCCGCAAGGTGATGCACGGCGGCCTGGTCGTGATGGCGCTCGGCGTCGCCGGCATCATGCTCACCCTGCACCTGGCCGGCGCCGGGGTCACGCCGTGGCAGCTCGCCCCGGCCCTCACGGTCACCGGCCTCGGCATGGGCTTCGTGATGGCGCCGTTCTTCGACACGGTGCTCGCCTCGGTCGAGCCGCACGAGACCGGCTCCGCCTCCGGCACGCTCACCTCGGTGCAGCAGTTCGGCGCGGCGCTGGGCACCGCCATCCTCGGCACCGTCTTCTTCGAGCAGGTGAAGAGCGGCGACTTCGTGCACGCCGAGCAGGTCACCCTCGGGGTCGAGCTGGCCATGATGGCCGTCGTCTTCGCGGCGATCTTCCTGCTGCCGAAGCACGCCCGGCCGCAGGGCGGCGAAGGCGCCGAGGACGCTCAGGACGGCAGCGCCGAGGCCGGCGAGCCGGCCGCCCCGGTGCACGCCTGATCCAGCTGCTCCGCCTGATCCGAACGGCTGCGGCCGCCCGCCCCGCGCGGGCGGCCGCAGCCGTTCGCGCGTCCGGCCGTTCTCCGCCGACGCGTGTCCCGGCGGGCAGACCGGGCAGGAGTGCAGTGGCGGGGGAACGCCCGCACGGCCGTCCGCCGCCGGGCCCGTCCGAGGAGGAGTGCCGCCATGACCACCGCGCTGCCCCGGCTCACCGGGGAGTACGTGCTCGATCCCGCCCACAGTCGCATCGGCTTCGTGGCCCGTCACGCGATGGTGACGAAGGTCCGCGGTTCCTTCGACGAGTTCGAGGGCACCGCCCACCTGGACGGCGACGACCCCGGCAGCTCCCACGGCCGCATCACCGTCCGGACCGACAGCATCGACACCGGCAACCAGCAGCGCGACCAGCACCTGCGCACCAACGACTTCCTCGACGCGCCGAACCACCCCGAGATCACCTTCGTCTCGACCACCGTCGAGCGGGTCGGCACCAACCGCTACCAGGTCACCGGCGACCTCACCATCAAGGCCACCACCCGGCCCGTCACCCTCGACTTCGAGTACACCGGCAACGCCGTCGACCCGTACGGCAACCTCCGGGTCGGCTTGGAGGGCTCGGTGACGATCAGCCGCAAGGACTTCGGCGTGAACTGGAATGCGGCGCTGGAGGGCGGCGGCGTGCTGGTCTCCGACCGGGTCGTCCTGGAGATCGACGTCTCGGCGATCAAGCAGAACTGAACCGCGGACCACCCGAAACACCGGCCGCTGCCCTGCTTGGAGCGGCCCCGAGCGGACAGACGGTCGGTATGACCACCGTGCACGAGGAGAACGAGCGCAAGTACGACGGCGCCCTCGACCGCCCGCTGACCGCCGACGGGCTGTCGCAGGTGTCCGGGGTCGTCCCCGGCGGGACGGAGAAGCTGAACGCCGTCTACTTCGACACCCCCGACCTGCGCCTGCTGCGCAGCGGGATCACCCTGCGCCGGCGCAGCGGCGGCGGCGACGCCGGGTGGCATCTGAAGACGCCCGGTTCGGACGGCATCCGCGTCGAGACCCGGCTGCCGCTGGCCGCCGGGCACAAGCGGCGGCCGCCCAAGGAGCTCGTCCGGCTGGTCCGGGGCGCGGCCCGCGGCGAGCGGCTCGCCCCGGTGGCCCGGCTGCGGACGAACCGGACGATCACCCTGCTGGTCGACGCCGAACACCGGACCCTCGCCGAGATGGTCCGCGACCGGGTGTCGGCCAAGGCGCCCACCGCCGAGACCGGCACCGGTCCCGAACGCACGGAGTGGACGGAGACCGAGGTCGAGCTGGCCGACGGCGACCCCGGGCTGCTGGACGAGGTCGAGGAGCGGCTGCGGGCGCGGGGGCTGCGCAGATCCGCGGCGAGCTCCAAGCTCGGCCGGGTGCTCGGCGACCGGCTGGAAGCACCGGCCGCCCGGGCCGAGCCGCCGAAGGGATCCGTCGCCGCGGCCCTCACCGGGTACCTGCGCGAGCAGGTCGCCGCCGTCCACGCCCTCGACCCGGCCGTCCGCGTCGACCGGCCGGACTCGGTGCACCGGCTGCGGGTCACCGTACGCCGCATCCGCAGCGCGCTCGCCGCCCACCGCACGCTGCTCGACCGCGCCGTCACCGACCCGCTGGACAAGGAGCTCCGCCGGTTCGGCAAGGTGCTCGGCCGGGCCAGGGACGCCGAGGTGCTCGGCGAACGCCTCGCCCGTCAGGCCTCCGGACTGCCCGCGGCCGGCCGGCCGGCCGAGGTGTCCGCCCGGATCTCGGCCCGGTACGCCCGCCGCTACCGCCGCGCGCACCAGACGGCGCTGCAGGCCATGGACGGCGGCCGGTACTTCGCCCTGCTGAACGCCCTCGACGAGCTCGCCGCCCGGCCGCCGCTGCGCAAGCGGGCCCGGCGCGGCACGTCCGAGGCCCGGAAGGTCCTGGAGCGGCAGCGCCGGCGGGCCGTCCGCCGCCTCGGCACCGCGCTCGACCTGCCGCCCGGCCGCGAACGCGACGAGGCGCTGCACCGCGCCCGCAAGGCGGCC
>NZ_JBEYFP010000395.1:0-5522 GCF_040634455.1 Kitasatospora sp. NPDC007106 | reverse complement strand
GGCGGATCCGTCCGCGGTGGGTGGCCGCCGCCGCACTGGCGGGCCTCGCCGCCGCCGCGCTCGGCACCGACCGGGTGGCCGCCGGAGCCGCCGAGGACCGGCTCGCCCACCGCGTCGCCGACCGGCAGCCGGCCGTCGTCGGCACGCCGGAGGTGACCGTCGAGGGCTTCCCGTTCCTGCTGGAGGCGGCCCGCGGCGCCTTCCCGGCCGTCACCGTCCGGGCCGACGCGCACACCGCCGCCGGACTGCCGGTGGCCGCCCGGGTCGACCTGCGGGACGTCTCGGACCGGTCCGGCCACTACACGGCGGCCGGCGCCGAGGCACGGTTCACCGTCCCGTTCGACGCACTGGCCACCGCACTCGGCCCGGACTCCACCGTCACCGCCGACCACGGCCGGCTGCACCTCGCCCGCAGCGTCCTCGGCCTGCCGCTGGAGGTCACCGCCGACGTCCGGCTCACCGGACACACCGTGACCGTCGTCCCGGCGACCGCGACCCTGGCCGGCCGACCGCTCGACCCGGCCGACACCCGCTTCGCCGCGGTCTTCCAGCAGCGCGACCGCACCCTGCCGGAGCTGCCGATCGGCCTGGCCGCGAGCAGCGTCTCGGTGGACGGCGACGGGCTCACCGTCCACGCGAGGGCCGACCGCACCACCCTCACCTGACATCCTCGTTCGACACGCGACCCGCCGTCCTCGGCCCGTCCGGCCCGTCCGGCCCGGTCCACCCGGCGGCGGGTCGCGTGTCCGATTCGGCACCGGCGACCCGACCCGGCCGCGTCCACGACGGGCCCGGGGGGTAGGGGCCTGGCAGCATGCCCTGAAGGCCCCTGTTCGCCGTCGCCGAAGGAGAACCGCCTCCGATGACCCAGCCGACACCGCCGCACCGGCCCGTCCCCGCCCCGCCCGGCCGCCGCACCCCGGCCTGGCTCGCCGACGCCGTGATCTACCAGATCTATCCGCAGACCTTCGCCGACTCCGACGGCGACGGCATCGGGGACTTCCCCGGTGTGCTGAGCCGCCTCGACCACCTGGAACGGCTCGGCGTCGACGTGGTCTGGTTCAGCCCCTGCTTCACCTCGCCCTTCGGGGACGCCGGCTACGACGTCGCCGACTACCTCACCGTCGCCCCGCGCTACGGCACCAACGACGACCTCGTCCGGCTCGTCGCCGAGGCCCGCCGGCGCGGCATCCGCATCATGCTCGACCTGGTGGCCGGTCACACCTCCCACCGGCACCCCTGGTTCACCGCCTCCGCCGCCGACCCCGACGACGACCGCTACATCTGGTCCGACCGGATCGGCGCCCCCGTCTCGCACTGGATCCCCGCCCCCGGCGCCCGCGACGGCTACTACCTCGCCAACTTCTATCCCGTGCAGCCCGCCCTCAACTTCGGCTACGCCCGCCCCCACCCCGACGAACCCTGGCGGCAGGGCGTCGACGCCCCCGGCCCGCAGGCCAACCGGGCCGCGCTGCGCGAGATCATGGCGTACTGGTTCGACCGCGGCATCGCCGGCTTCCGCGTCGACATGGCCTTCTCCCTGGTCAAGGACGACCCCGGGCTCGCCGAGACCGGCAAGCTCTGGACCGAGATGCGCGAGTGGATCGACACCACCTACCCCGACTGCGCCCTCGTCGCCGAATGGGGAGACCCCGCGGTCTCCGTCCCGGCCGGCTTCCACGCCGACTTCTTCCTGCACTTCGTCGGCGACGCGCTCCGCTCCCTCTGGGGCAACGCCCAGGGCAGCCACCGCGCCGACTGGGGCACCGCCCCCTGCTACTTCGCCCCCGAGGGCGGCGGCAGCATGGAGCCCTTCCTCGCCGCCTGGCAGTCCGCGTCCGCCGCCGTCGCCGGTTCCGGCCACGTCGCCCTGCCGACCGCCAACCACGACTTCTCCCGGCTCGCCTGCGGCACCCGCACCCGCGACATGACCGCCCCCGCCTTCGCCTTCCAACTCACCTGGCCCACCCTGCCGACCATCTACTACGGCGACGAGATCGGTATGCGGTACGTGCCCGGCACCCCCGACAAGGAGGGCGCCCAACTCGACGACGGCCAGGTCCGCCAGGGCTCCCGCACCCCCATGCAGTGGGACGACGGCCCCAACGCCGGCTTCTCCACCGCCCCCGCCGACCGCCTCTACCTGCCGATCGACCCGGCCGAGGACCGCCCCACCGTGGCCGCCGCCCTCGCCGACCCGGACTCGCTGCTCCACCGCGTCCGGCGGCTGGTCGCGCTGCGCCGCGCACACCCCGCCCTGGGCGCCGGCGCCGGAGTCGAAGTCCTGCACAGCGGCTACCCGTTCGTCTACCTCCGCGGCGGCACCCACCTGGTGGTCGTCAACCCGCGCCGCGATCCCGCCGAAGCCTCCCTCGCCCCCGGCGTCGCCCCGTCCGGCGCCCGCCCCCTGGAGGTCGACCGGGTCACCGTCGAGGGCTCCCGCATCCGCGCCGAGGGCTTCTCCTACGGCGTCTTCGACCTGCGCACCTGACGCCCGCGGAGGTCCCGCCGGATGCCGTCAGCCGTCAGCCGTAGAAGCCGTGGAACGGCACCAGTGAGAGCAGCGCCCCGGCGAGGGCCGCCAGCAGGCCGAGCCGGATGCCGCCCGCTTCGCGGGTGCGGGCGGGGGCGCTGCGGCGGGTCTCCACCGGTGCGGTGTCGATCTTGGCGAGGGCGATCCGGCCGGCGAACTCCGCGCCGGACCGCCGGCGCACCCGCACGTCCCACGGCCGCTCCGGATCGTGGTCCACGACCACCGTCCGGCCGGCCCGGTAGTCCTCCAGGTCCATCAGGTTCACCACGGCCGTGGCGTGCGCCCGGTACGCGGAACGGCCCGTCGGTGCCACCGTCAGATCCAGCTGCAGCGGGATCTCCGGGCCCTCGCCGACCGCCCGGGACGACTCGATCCGGGCCATCGCGGCCTCCGTCCGCACCGGGCCCGCCACGGCCTCCTGCCGCCGCCGGCGGCCCGCGAGCAGCAGCGCGAATCCGAGCATCGCCGTCCACGGCGCCAGGTTCGCGCTGATCACGATCAGCGTAACGCTGGTGTCCGCGATGCCCGCGGCCACCGCCCCCAGTTCACCGCCGAACAACACGCACAACGCCAGCCCGACCCAGTACACCGCGGCTCCCCCCGGTCGTCCGGCGTGCATCGTACCGGCCGCCGGCCGCACCGGGCCGTGACCGCCCGTCAGCCCTCCGCCGGCTCGGGATCGGGGCGCAGGTGGTGCTCCCAGATCAGGGCCTTGCGGTACGGGCCGTCCCCGTCGACGTCGTACTCGGGCTCGTCGAAGGCGATCCAGTACGCCAGGTCGCCGGGGCGGGCGCGGCGGTGCTCGATCGGCTGCGGCGCGGCGAAGCCGTCGATCGTCCCGCGGAACTCCCGCTGCCACGGCCCCTCGAACGCCTCGTCGCCGACGACGGTGACGCGGCGGCCTGCGGCCCAGGCCCCGTCCGGCCAGTCGTGGGGGAGCGGACGGCCGAGGACGGTCCGCAGTGCTTCGCGGTCCGCGGCGGCGGCCTCGGCTACAGAAGGAACAGAAGGATCACTGGTCATCGGCCGATCCTCACCGCTCACCGCCTGAGGTTCCACAGGTTTTGCGGCCCGCCGGGGCGGGGGCTGCGCGCCCGGAATCGGCTCGGATCCGGTGGACCGCGTGTTCTAGGCTCCCGGGATGGGAAACGACCTTCTCCGCCTCACGGTGCTGGGCTCCGCGCCCCCGTATCCGGCCGCGGACAACCCGTGTTCCGGCTACCTGGTGTCCTGCGGGGGCGGGCAGGTGTGGGTGGACGCGGGCAGCGGGACGCTCGGCCCGTTGCAACGCCACGCCCGGCTGGACGAGTTGGACGCGATCTGGATCTCGCACCTGCACGCCGATCACTGTGCGGACCTGCTCACCGCCCACTACGGCGCCCTGTACGCGGACGTCCGCCTGGCCGCGCCGATCCCGTTGGAGGAGGCCGTACGCCGGGGCCGCGCCGCCGAGGTGGCCCGGCTGGTGGCGGCCGGGGCCGACCCGGAGCAGCCGATCGGCGAGTACCGCGAGACGACCCCGCTCTGCCTGGCGGCCGCGTCCGGGCACACCGCCGTCGTCCGGGTGCTGCTGGCGGCCGGCGTCCACCCCGATGCCCGGAACGGGCTCGGCCACCTGCCCCTCGTCCTGGCCGCGACGGCGGGCCGGGCCGGCCACCCGGCCGCCGTCGACCTGCTGCTGGACGCCGGGGCCGACATCGAGGCCCGGACGAGGGGCCGGACGGCACTGGAGTGGGCCGACGGCTTCGGTCTGACGGAGACGGCCCGCCGTCTGCGCGGCCGCGGTGCCCGTCCCGCCGGGGCCGGGAGCCCTCAGCCGGAGTGAAGGACGCGGAAGCGGTCGGGGGCCGCAGGATCCCGGTCGACGACCTGGACCGGCGGCCAGGCCCACTGCCGTACGCCGATGCCCGGCACCCGGGAGAACCGGATCGTTCCGCGGGTGCCCTCGACCGCGACGTGCGGCCAGGCCCCGGAGACGCCGGTCCGTTCGGTGCCGCGGGTGCGCAGCACCTCGGTCAGGACGGCGATCGTGTCGTAGCCCTCGAAGGCGACGAAGGAGGGGGCCTCGCCCAGCCGTTCGCGGAGGGCCGCCCCGACCCGGGTGCCGAGCGGGCCGAGCCGTTCGGGCAGGTAGCGCAGGAACGGGATCCCGGCGCCGTCCTCGCCCAGCAGTGCCGCCCATGCGGGGAACTCCGGCTGCCCGGCGGGAGCGCCGACGAGGACCCCGGCGAGGCGCGGGTCGCGGCGGACGGCCCGGACGATCGGCACCGCCGGCTCCGGGTCCCCGACCAGCAGCAGGAGGGCGGTCGTCCGCCGGTCGGCGAGCTCCTCGCACAGGTCGGCGGGGGAGAGCGCCCGCATGTCGCACTCGGCGACGGTCGCCCCCCGCGCGGCGAGACGGTCCCGCAGGATGCCCGTCCCGGTCGCCCAGTAGACGCTCGGCTCGGCCGCGACGGCGATGCTGCGGTGGCCCGCGCCGAGGAGGAAGTCCGCGTAGGTCCGCCAGCCGTGGGACTGGGCCGGGGCGAGGCGGGCGACCACCTCGGTCGGCCGATCGGTGAGCGCGTCGAGGACGGCCGACGAGCAGAGGAACGGCAGGCCGAGCGCGTCGGCCCTGGCCGCGGCGGCGCGGGCGACGACGCTGTGGTACTCGCCCACGAGGGCGGCCACGCCCAGGCGGTCCAGTTCGTCCACGGCCGCCGTGGCCCGCTGCGGGTCGGCCGCGGTGTCCCGGACGAGCAGTTCGAGCGGCCTTCCGGCGATCCCGCCGGAGCCGTTGGCCTCGCGGGCGGCCAGGTCGAGTCCGGCGAGCAGGTGCCGGCCCGCCTCGACCCAGCCGGGCCGGGTCAGCGGGACGAGGGCACCGATCCGGACGGGCGGCGCGCCGGTCCGCTCCGCTTCGGGCGGCGATGCTGGCGTACTCATGCGTGGCGTCTCCCGGGTGACGGTCCGTCGTCCGGGCAGGCTACCCGCCGCCGCCCGGGTCGGG